>PKVZ01000071.1:13140-151436 GCA_003131635.1 Acidobacteriaceae bacterium | reverse complement strand
TAATGGCGCGGCCCGGGTGAGCCTGGAAGAGGATTCCGGCGCGCAGGGAGCACTGGTGGCGATTGACAACACGACTGGCGGAATCAAGGCAATGGTGGGCGGCCGCGACTTCAGCGAGTCGAAATTCGATCGTGCGACTCAGGCTTTGCGGCAAGTGGGATCGTCTTTCAAACCTTACGTGTACACCACGGTGATCGACAAAGGCGGAAGCCCGGACGACACGATTCTGGATGAGCCGGTCACTTTCGAGACGGGCTCCGGGCCTTACTCTCCGCATAATTATGACGAAAAATTTGAAGGGATCATCACTTTGCGCCGTGCGCTGGCGCAGTCACGAAATATTCCGGCGCTGAAACTGGCCAGCAAAGTCGGCATCAAGAGCGTGATTGAAACGGCGGAGCGCTTTGGAATCACGGCCAAGCTGCCGCCTTACTTGCCGGTGGCGCTGGGCTCGGCGGAGATCACGCTGATGGAGCAGACCTCGGCGTACAGCGTGTTTCCGAATGATGGTGTGCGCGTCACGCCTCGATACATCACCAAAGTGACGGATTATGAAGGGCGAGTGCTGGAAGAGGATTATCCAGAGGTGAAGGACGTGATCAGCGCACGCACGGCACGAATCATGACCGCGATGTTGCGGGAGGTGGTGTTGCATGGGACGGGAGTGGCGGCAGCGAAGATGCCTTTTCCTGCGGCTGGAAAAACGGGCACGACCAACGATTTCACGGACGCGTGGTTCGTGGGATTCTCGCCTGCAATGACGTGTGGCGTGTGGATAGGATTCGACGAAAAGAAAACTCTGGGCGCCAAAGAAACCGGAGCGCACGCCGCCCTGCCGATCTGGATGAACTTTATGAACGCCGCGATGGCGGGAAAAGATCCGGGGCAGTTTCAAGCACCGCCGGAGACATTCGGAGCGGTGGAGCAGAAAGTCGACACGCCGGATAATCTTCCGGGCGCGGATGAGACGCACTGATTTCTACTGGTTATGAAATCTTTCTTTCGCTTTGCGATACTCGCGCTGACTCTGGTAGTCGTGGCGCTGGTCTCGGCATTGACGGCAATGCGATTTGCGATTCACGGGCAGGAAGTACAAGTGCCCGCAATCGTTGGACTCACGCCGGTGGATGCGGCACGTTCCGTGGCCGGCCTGGGATTACAGATCGAAGTGGAGCGGCAGTATTACAGCCCGCAAGTTCTCGAGGGACGCATCATGACACAGTTGCCGCTGCCCGGGACGAAAGTACGCCGGGGATGGCAACTGCGCGTGGCCCAGAGCCTGGGACCGCAACGCGTGGCAATTCCGGATGTTACAAACCAAAGTGAGCGTGCAGCGGAATGGAATATCCGGCGGCGCGGATTGGATTTGGCTTCGACGGCGGAGATGCAGTTGCCGGGAACGCCGGCCGACCAAGTGCTGGCGCAGAGTCCGCCGGCAAACGCGGAGAAGGTGGCAGCGCCGAAAACCAGCTTGCTGGTAACCGTCGCGTCCGATCCTCCGGCTTATGTGATGCCGAGTTTCGCGGGTCAGCCACTGGGCAGCGTGAGCCGCACTTTGCAGGATGCGGGCTTCAAACTGGGAAATGTCAGCATGGCTCCTGCGGCCGCGAGTGCAACTCCCCCGAGTACACCTTCCATCTCCGTCATCCCGGCCCAGCCATCGCCGGCGAGCATCATCGTTACGCAGACGCCGCCAGCAGGGCAGAAAGTCCTGGCGGGCGCCACGGTGAACTTCGAAGTGCGGTAAATGGAGCGGAAACCGGTTCTAGATTTTTTCCAAGATGGCGGAGAAGAAGCCATCGCAGGGATGCAGGCCGGGGAGCGTGCGCAAATAAGGCCCTCGGGTAAGGGCGGGAGGATCATTCCAAATCAGTTCGCCTTGTTGTTGAAGCTTCTCAAGCTCGGTGCCGCAGTCGACGAGTCGGAACGCTGAGTCTCCCGCCAGCGCATTCTCGATCACATCTTCATTCTCCTCTCGCTCTAAAGAGCAAGTGGAATAGATCAGGCGGCCTCCGGAACTTACTTGAGTCATAGCGGAACGGAGGATCGCGAGTTGGCGTGCCTGCAAGTCAGCGAGATCGTTGGGCACGAGCCGCCACTTAATTTCCGGGTTGCGGGAAAGAGTGCCGGTGCCCGAGCAGGGGACGTCCGCGAGAACACGATCAAAGGTGGCCGTGAAGGGAAGATGGAGTGCATCGGCGGTGACCACGCGGACTGCACTTCTTCCGCTCTGATCTTGATGATGCACTAAGCGCCGCAGCAGACGCGCGCGGTGCGGATGAAGATCGACAGCAGTAATGTGTGAGCTTGCATTGCGATCGGCGATGGCCAGAGTCTTTCCGCCAGGAGCTGCGCAACAGTCGAGGATATTTGCTCCGTGCCCAACTAGAGCTGCGACGAGTTGCGAGGCTTCGTCCTGAATCACACACCGGCCGGATCGGAAAGCGGCGGTCTTGGTGATGTCCCCGTGCTGCACACGCCGTGCGGAAGCGAGGAGAGCTCCGGGAATGAGTTCGATTCCTTCGGCGCGGAGCTGGTTTTCTGCATCGGGATGACGAAGGCGGATCGCGGTCACCGGTACTGATTGATTGTGACGGCAAATTTGAATCGCGGTTTCGAGTCCACAAGACTGAATCCAGCGGTCGACAAGCCATTGGGGATGGGCAGAGACGGCGGCAAGCTGGTCAACGGAGGCCGCGGTGATGGTGGGCGGAGAAGTATCACCGCCGCGCTGGACGCTGGCAGCAAGTTTGCGCAGAACGGCATTGACGAAGGAGGCAGCGGAGCGTTTGCGGGCGCGCTTGACGAGTTCCACGCTTTCATTAATAGCTGCGCGCGCTGGAATGCGACTGAGCCAGCGGAGCTGGTAAACCGCGAGCCGCAATGCGGTAAGGATTTCGGGATCGAGGCGGGAGAGCGGTTGCGACGAGACTTCGGAGATTTGTGAATCCAGCAGCGATCGCCAGCGCAGAACGCCCATCACCAATTCTGTTGTCAGGGAGTGATCGACAGGCGTGAGCCGGTCGTATGTCCTCGAATGAAGCAGTTCGGAGGCATAAGAAGACTCGCGCTCGACGCGCAGCAGAATATCGAAAGCCGCAGCACGAGCGGGAGAAACTGCTGATTGCGAGTTGCTATTTTTGGTTGTCACTGAATTAAGTATGACGGAGCGATTGCCAGAAAAAATCGTGTTGTCTTAAAGGCCGAGCTTTTCGCCGGGCAGCGGGCGATAACCGCGAATAAAGTCAGCGGCGGAAGTCCGCTTTTTGCCTTCCAGTTGAAGTTCGACGATTTCGATTGAGGTGCCCAGGCCGCATCCAGCGAAAAGGCGATTGCCTTCAACTTTCAATTCCGACAAGCGTAGCGACCGATCGAAGGCGGCTGCCTGCCATATTTGCAGATTCTTGCCGCGGAACTGCGAGTATGCACCGGGCCACGGCTGGAAGCCTCGTAATCGGTTGAGAATTTCCGTAGCCGTATGAGAAAAATTAATGCGTCCATCTTCTTTCTTGAGAATGGGTGCGAGTGTAGCTTGAGCGTTGTCTTGTTTGCAGGGATGAATTGTTCCGGATTGCAGACTCCGCAACGTGCTGACGGTGAGGTCCGCTCCAACCGCTGCCAACTTCGGCGCGAGCGTCTCCGCAGTGTCGTTGGGCGCGATTGGAATTTCCTGCTGCAGAAGAATGTTACCGGTGTCGAGGCCGGCATCAATCTGCATGGTGGTGACTCCGGTGGTCATTTCGCCGCGCGCAATCGCCCACTGAATGGGTGCGGCGCCACGATATTTCGGCAAGAGCGAGGCGTGCAGATTGATATTGCCGAGCGGCGGAAGATCGAGCATCCATTGCGGAATGATGCGGCCATAACCGACCACAACGATTGCATCGGGTTTCAGAGCATCGAGTTGAGCATGAAAGCCGGGGTTGTTTTTGATGGTTTCCGGCTGGACGATGGGCACTCCCGATTGCACGGCGGATTGTTTGATGGGCGAAGAAACCAGTTCAAGGCCGCGCCCCTTGGGTCGATCTGGTTGCGTCACCACAAGCTGGACGTGAAATCCAGCCTCGACAAGTTTGCCGAGCGTGGGCACGGCGAAGCGAGGCGTGCCGCAAAAAACGAGGTTGAGGGATTGAGGCATTGGGTAATTGAGCGATCGGGTGATTGGGCGATTGAAGGGCGCGATAACCACAGCAACAAATTACTCAATTACCAAATTACCCAATCACCAAATTACCCAATCACCAATTCTTCTACCATTCTCCGGCTTTGACCAGCTTGCGAATTTTACGCTTGATCAAGTCGCGTTTCAGTGCGCTGATGTGGCTGATGTAGAGTTTGCCATTCAGGTGGTCGGTTTCGTGCTGGAAGGCGCGAGCCAACAAGTCGTCGGCAGTCTTCTCGAAAACCTTGCCGGTCAGATCCTGAGCGCGGATGGTAGCCACCTTAGCGCGGCTCACGTTCTCGCGGAAATCGGGAATACTGAGACATCCTT
Organism: Acidobacteriaceae bacterium; assembly: GCA_003131635.1. Classification (GTDB taxonomy): domain Bacteria; phylum Acidobacteriota; class Terriglobia; order Terriglobales; family Acidobacteriaceae; genus Sulfotelmatobacter. The sequence goes on along the minus strand of PKVZ01000071.1, from coordinate 146,944 downwards.
CACTCTGCGAGTGGCGGCCTTCTTTATGGATAATCTCAGGGTTAATGAGGACGAGTTTGGCGTCGGGATCCTCCTTGAAGGTGACGTCAACCACGGCAATGCGGCGGGAGATTCCGATCTGCGGCGCGGCCAGGCCCACGCCGCGGGCGGCGTACATCGATTCGAACATATCATCGATCAGCTTTTTCAGTTCTTCATCGAAGACTGTGACCTTTTCGGCCGGCTTCTCGAGGACGGGATTTCCGAACTTCACGATGGGATAGATCATCGGTAATTGTCCATCAGTAATTTTCCAGTTGCCGGCGGTACCCGTGGAAGTTGCGCAAGGTCTCTCCCATCGAGTCACCGCCGAACTTCTCAAGAGCACACCGGGCCAGAGTGAGTGCGACCATGGCCTCGCCGGCGACTCCCGCAGCCGGGACGACGCAAACGTCAGAGCGCTCATACGCGGCTCGAACCGGTTCACGGGTGGCGAAATCTACCGACTGGAGTGGCCGCCGCAAAGTGGAGATTGGCTTTAGATAGCCCCGCACACGGATTTCTTCTCCGTTGGAAACTCCCCCTTCAATTCCACCGGCGTTGTTACGTGTGCGAGTGAACGCAGTAAAATTCGCGGGCTGTCCGTATCCGATTTCATCGTGAACCGCGGAGCCGGGAGAAGCAGCGGCGGCAATGCCGGAGCCGATTTCAACCGCCTTCACCGCCTGCAGCGACATGACCGCGGCAGCCAGCAAAGCGTCGAGCCGTTCGTCCCACTGCGCGTACGTACCCAAGCCCGGTGGAACGCCGTGGGCGACCGCTTCGAAGACGCCACCCAGCGAGTCGCCGGTCTTGAGAACTTTGTCGACCTCGTCCTTCATGCGTTGCTGAGTTTCAGCGTCAGCACAATTCAGCAGGATTTCTTCCTGATTGTATAGAGATTGAATCTGCTCCCAGGGAACTTCTTTCTGCGCGGCGACGTTGCCGACGGCAACGACGTGACTTAAAACTTCGACGCCCAGCTCGCGCAGAAAGACTTTGGCGATTGCGCCTACGGCTACTCGCGCCGCCGATTCCCGGGCGGATGCACGCTCGAGGACATAGCGCGCCTCAGGAAAATTGTATTTCAAGGCGCCAGCCAAGTCTGCGTGGCCAGGCCGGGGAGACGCTACCCGCTTATGAAGAGCTGGATCGCCTTCGCCAACGGGCAAAGCCTCCTGCCAATTCTTCCAATCCCGGTTGTCGAGTTGCACGGAAATGGGCGAACCAATCGTCATGCCGTGGCGGATGCCGGAGAGGATATGGGCGGAGTCGCGTTCAATCTTCATGCGTCCGCCGCGGCCGTAGCCTTGCTGGCGGCGCCAAAGTTCACGGTCCACGACGCTTTGATCCACTTTAAGGCCCGCGGGCAGGCCCGAAAGAAACGCGACCAAAGCTTCGCCGTGCGATTCTCCGGCGGTAAAGTAGCGCAGCATAAGTGCTCGATTCTACCTGATGCGGAGCAACTCTGGAGTTGCCGGGAGTGAAAGAAGGCAACGGCAGGACGATTTGCGGGAAAAGCTAAAGTGCACTCTTAGATTCCCACTTTTGCAGCCGGTTCAAATGATTGTTAGAATAACGGTGCGCTCTTGGTCTCTTCTCCGCCTCGGCCGTGCTCGCCACTTTGCTTTGCTTCTCTGGCCAAATAATGAGGAGGAAACTGTGTGTTCCCCCACGCACATATTGCAAAAGAAATAACAAGTTCTCCGGAAGCACGTTCTACAGACGGGCAGCGCGCCAGCGGATCGGCGCCGCGGCCGCAAGGACGTACTTTGACCGGGCGCGAGCGAGAAGTCCTTACGCTGCTGGCCGAAGGAAAAACCGTGCGAGCAGCCGCAACCTCTCTGGGCTTGAGCAGGAAGACTGTGGACGCGCACAAGTCTAATCTGATGCGGAAGCTGGGCGTGCACAACAAGGCTCAACTTGTGATGTGCGCGATTCGGGCGAGGATGGTAAAGATTCAGTCCAACCTCTGAGGAGGGTCATGGTTGTGTGCAAGCGGCGGCGAGCTCGGCCAGGCTGGCCACTTGCAAGTCCGGACGTGCCTTGGCCGCTTTGACAGCTCCGACTCCGCTCCTGGCCGATGTACGGTTGACCCAAACCGTAGCCAGACCAAGCGACTGCGCGGGGATCACGTCATGGTAGATACTTTGGCCCACGTGCAACACGCGATGCGCCGGAACTCCGATGCGGCTCAATGCGAGTTCGAAGATCTTCAATGACGGCTTATACGCTCGCGCCTGTTGAGCGGTGATGATCTGAGCAAAGTCAACTTCCAGTTGAGGACGGGTGGCAGCGAAAAGATCGTCGTCCACGTTGGAAATAATCGCCAGCTGAAAGTGGGTTTCAAGTACGCGCAGCGCCGCCAGGGTGTCCGGCCAGGGCTTCCACTTCTTGAGGGACTCCGCCAGCGAGTCGGCCTCCTCATTACTGGGTACAAATCCAAACCGTTCTCCGAACTGAGCAACAACGGAGTGGAGAACATCCCGGTAGCAGCGATACTCGCCCTGCTCCGCGCTGGCTTCAAAATCTCCGTACAACTGCAGGAGCGTAGCATCGTCCGTGTCTTTGTCTTTGCCGTGTGCTGCAAGGATCCGGTTTAGGCAGCGGAGAATGCCGTTCTCCCAGTTGATGAGAGTGCCGTAACAATCGAAAGTAAGAATTGCGAATCGGCTAAAGTCGAGCATGATCGAACTTCTCCCGCGTTGCAGCTAGGATTTCAATCCGGGGAGGATGGGAGTCTTTTCGTGGGATTCAGCGACACTCTCAGCGTCATCCTCTGGCTCAGGCTGCGATGGAGAATTCCCCGGAGCGGGAGGAGGCTTGGCCGCGAGAAATTTCGCGCTATTCAACAACGGACGCCCGAGCGAAGCGTTGTAGCTGGTCCAAGGGCTTTCCAGGTCGGCCTCGCGCTCGAAGTGGGCGCGCATGGCTTCCATCTTGGAGTCCAGGTCGTCCATATAGTGCAGCAGGAGCGCCTCGGGAAACATGGGCAGCTTGGGCGAACCGAATTCGTATTCCCCATGGTGACTGATGATGAGATGCTCCAGCAGGGTCTTGAGTTCGTTCGGGAAGCCGGGAACGAGCGCGAGTTTGGCCTGCAACATCTCCAGTTCAATCACCATGTGGCCGAGCAACTGGCCGCGGGTGCTATAGGAAAACGAGCGATTGTAAACCAGTTCGTGAATCTTGCCGATGTCGTGGAGAAAAACGCCGGTCAGCAATAAGTCACGGTTGACCTGCGAATAGTTTCGGCAGATCAGGTCGCAGGAGCGAAAAAGCGAGACCACATGATCGAGCAGTCCGCCGATATAGGCGTGATGCAGCGTTTTGGCGGCGGGGGCGTTGCGATAGGCTGCCGCGATTTCCGGGTCAGACATGAAGGCTCGCACCAGCGCCTGGAGATGAGAATTCTGGAACGAACTGACGAAATCGGTAAGGGATTGCCAGAGTTCGTCGATGTCTCTCGTGGTTTTGGGAAGGTAATCGGCGAATTCAATTTCCGAATCGCCCAACTTGCGAAGCTTGTGGATGGTGAGCTGGAAGCGGTTCTTGTACTTGTTAACCAGGCCTTTGATTTTGAGGAAGTCGTCCTGTTCGAAAGCCGTGAGAACTTCTTCCACGTTGTCCCACATCTTGGCTTCGAGTTGCCCGCTGCGGTCACCGAGGGTTAGAGCGAGATAAGGCTCACCAGTCTTCTTAGGCTTGATTTGTTTTGAAACCACCACGAAGTTGGAAGTGATGATCTTGTTTTCGTGGCGGGTACACTCGCTGATATAAAAATCTTTCATTCTCTCCAAGAGTGTAAATCAGAAAGCAGGACGGCAGTGAATCCGGGAGGAAGAACAGCCGGGTTTCCTACAATACGCCCAGGAACTTCTTTTTCTTCTTCTTTAGATTCTTGGCGTCTGTTTCTTTGGCGGCGGCGGTTTCAATGGGCTCGGTCTGGTTCGGACTGCGGCCGGAATCGGCGTAACCTTCCTGGATTTTGATGTAGGCCTCTTCGCGGAGCTTGGTCAAATAGGCGCGAAGTGCGGGCTGCAGCTTGTCAAAGTACAAAGCGTTCTGGATTTTATCCGTCACATCTTTAAAGGGAGGAATGCCGGCCACTTGGTGGTCGGTAACTTTCAGAATCAGGTAGCCTTGCTTGGTGCGAATGACGTCAGTGATTTCACCCGACTTCATGGCAAACGTTTTGTCTTCAATTTCCTTGGCGAGAGTTCCACGCTTGAAGACGCCCAGGTCGCCGCCTTGTGCTGCCGAGGGGCCTGAAGAATTCTTTTTCGCGATATCGTCGAAGTTCGCTCCGGCCCGGATCTGCTTGAGCAGTTCATTAGCTTTAGTCTCCGCGGCAGCCAGAGCGGTGGCCTCCTCAGCCTGTTTGGCGGCCTCAGGGTTTGCATTGTCGCTGCCAGCGGCGTTGGAATCGGCAGCGGCGTTCTCTGTGGGTTTATCTGGCGCCGGCTTATCGGCTACTTTTGGTGGAGCGATCAGTATCTCGCTCAACCGGATCGATTCCGGCTGTTCCATCTCCTGCTTATGCTCGTCGTACCATTTTTGCTGCTCTTCGGTGGTGATGTTCAGATGGGAGCCGACCTCTTCGCCGATCACTTTTTGCGTAACGATCTGGTTACGCATGTTTTGCTTGAAATCCTCGTAGGAAATGCCCTGGGCAGTTGCCGCCTTTTCCAACTCCTCCATAGTTTCCAGCTTCATGTCCTTGCGCATCGTGTCGAGGCGCTTGATCAAGTCCGTGTCCCCGGTGATGCCCAGGTCTTTACCTTTTTCAAGCAGCAACTGCTGGTCGATCAGGTCGCGCAGGATGTCTTTTTCGCGTTCCGCAAAGAGCTTGTCCGCGTTGTTTGGATCCTGCTGTTTGACGTCGTCCTTCAGCTGATCCTTGCTGCGGAGGAACTCCGAGCGGGTGATGATCTGGCTGTTCACGCGCGCCACAATTTCTTCGACGACCTGAGCGGCGGCGAACGCCGGTACAAGCGACAGACCTAGGAGTATCGGAAGCAGTCTCTTCATAGTATTTTCGGTGGGCCGCCACGCTGCCTGGGCTTGCGGGCGAAAGTGGCTACGGCCTTTTCGGTATTTTACTACCTTCCGCGCGGAGAGGACCTAGGGCCTGTTCGTTTTTCGTAACAAAAAATTGGGCCCGGGCTTGTTCGTTTTTCGTAAGAAAGGATTCGCTTCGCAGAGGTTAGGATGCCCGCAAGCATTTTTCTAAGCCTTTTCTATCTAAGAGAATAGGGGGGCTGGGATGGCGGGTGTTCTTTTTTTGTAACAAATCGAAAAACAATAAGGACGCGACTGGAGGTGTGCTATTAGTTCTACGGAATGGCCTGTGCCCAGTGCTTCTGAGGAGGGATTTGAGATGAAGGCTCCTTTGTTCTCGTGCCGCCTTGGGATAGTGCTTGCGATGTGTCTGCAGCGTTGCTTCTCGGTGGCAGGCTCTTTGCGCAGTGTGCGACAGACGTCCACTATGGATTGGTCCACTGCGTGAACGAAGGCGAGGAGACCGAAGTCGACAGCGACACGTGTGCCGACCCGGGCCCCGCGGACTACTTCTGCGCCCAAGGCTACGGCAGGTGCACCGACGGGACGGTTTACTACACCGCGAATGCAGGCCCCTCCGACGCCTGCGGAGGTGGCGGCGGCGACGGTTGTGGTCCTGATAAATGCTATTGTGATGACGGCTCATGCGGCGACTGCTGCAGCGAGGTCCGCAACCGTAGCTCCAACCTCGCGACCAAGCCACGCCTTTCGGCCGGAGGCGGCTATTACCGCAACGTCAGGGTTTATGATGAATTGCAGTTTGGCTTCCTTCATCCTAGGGGACGTGTCAGCTTGGCCGACGTACCTCATCCGCTCGACGTATCCTTGAACGAACGAGACGACCTTGGAGGTGAAACCATGAAAATGCCAGCGCTTCTCTTGGCCAGCGTTTGCAGCATGGCCCCGATCGTTTGCTCGCAGCAAGTCACGGCAGTGCCAGCGGTCAGCCTCAAGACAACGAAGGTTGAATTACCCTTGAGTCATCCCACTCAGATGATCGACAAGATCGCCTGCGACAGCGGCGGAAATATCTATGCCCGCGTTTGGGCTGGCGACCATTCGGAGACGGACCGACTTCCGGTGCAGGAAATAACATCTGGAGGGCAGTTGACTAGAAATTTCCAGGTCGCGGACGCGTCCCAAAGTACTGATCTGGCCAAGGGTATCTTTGTTTCCGATAGCGGCGACGTATACCAGGCGGCAAGGATGGGAGGCGGTATCTACGCAGTGGATTTCGCCAAGGATGGCTCGGTGCGGTCAACGACAAAACTGGAAGCCGACTCTCGTCTGGATCCGTGGCAGCTCGCGGCTTTCAAGACAGGCGGATATCTGCTGAGCGGCCTGACCGGAAAGGATCACCGCACGCCCTATACGGCAGTGTTCGCCGCGAACGGCAAGCTTGTAAAGCAGATCTATGAGCCAGAAGACGAGGAAGCCCGGATGAAGGCGGAAAGCGGGGACGCGGAGTATACCCGCTCAAACGCCGGCAACAGGTTCGTGGGCTTCGGCGACGTTGCCGCCGGCTCGGATGGCAACGTTTATCTTTTGCGTGGCGTTTCCTCGGCCCTGGTTTACGTCATCTCGCCGGCCGGAGACGTGGTACGGAAACTGCACATTGACGCATTAGACCACGACTTCGTGGCCGGAGACATAAAGTTGTATGCTGGCCGGATTGCTATCGGGTTTAATGGGCCCAGCACCCTGGTTGTTGTAACTGACCTGGAAGGGAATACGATTGCGAACTACACCGTAGACCGCCGCAAGCCGGACTGGCCAGCTCTGGCTTGCTACGATTCGGAGGGCTTCACTTTTGCGACAGTCTATGCTGAAAAAGAGCTTTACCTGCTCAAGGCGAAGCTGCCGTAGGCTTCGTCCGGCGGCTCCGGGCTCTCTGAGAAGCCTCTTAGGCGGTTCGCGCAAGGACCAGGGTGGTCATGTCATCCGGCACCAGCGGCTCGCAGGTAAACTCGCCCACGGCATTCAAAATTAAGCCGCAAAGGGCTTGAGGATTAGAAGAATCGGCGGCACCCAGGCGTTCTTTTACCCGTTCCAGGCCGTATTCCAGATCTTCAGCCTGCTCGTCTTTGCACTTGCCCTCAACCACGCCCCGCGAAACCAGCAGAAGAACCGCACCTTTTTCCATACCAACCGTGGGAGCGTCGCAGGTGGCGTGCGAGAACAGGCCGAGCGGCAAGCCGGTGGACGGAAGTTCGACAATGCCAGTAGTGTCGCGCAGGAGCCCCGGCGTATGCCCGGCATTGGTGTAGCAGAGGGTGCCAAATTTCTCGTGATAGCAGCCCATGAATGCCGGGCAGGAATGAACGCCCCCCGCGGCTTCCATCAGATGGCGATTGAGTTGAAGACAGAGCATCACCATGGCATCGGATTCGTTGACTTCGGAGGCCGCAAACAGTTCGGAGCCCAAAGTGCGAAAAACCTTTTGCGCGGCCGAGAGGATGGGCTGATTGTTCTCGCGGCGCCCAGCGACATCGAGCAGGCCAAACAAGATTCGTTCCGGGCCGACCCGCAAAGAGTCGTAGAAATCGCCGGCGACTCGCGCTCCGTACGTAGTGGCGGCAATCTCCGCACCGTCGATCACCGGAAACTCGGACGGGACGGGCTCTACGGCTGGAACAACTTCGGGGACGCGGGAGTGAAACAAAGCGCACATTCGAAGCGGAGTCTTAAAACTGAAACTAGCATAAGCGATGACGGCCGGCAAATCTTGCAAAAAATCGGTGACGGGTCAGTTTGAAATATTGCGGCACGACTGAAGTCGCGCCCTTCCCAAGAGCATTTATGAGACAGCTTTTAGCTGTTAGTCGCCGTACTTATCTGCTAGGTACTTGGCGACTTCGGTTTCAAGTTGGCCGTAGTCCGAGTGGATGGTGGCGCGCAGTGCGGCCTCGGTGGAGTTGCCCTGGCTGAGGAGTTGCAGAATGCGCTGAATGTCGCCCATGCCGTAAGAGTCGTTGATGTAGGTAACCGCAGCCAGGGATTCCGCGTAAGCCACGTAGGCTTGACCGCCGGAAAAGCGAAGAAAACTTCCCTCCAGCACATTCAGCGGAATATTGTTTTGCGATTTGAACAACTGAGCCAATTGCCGTCCATCGCCGCCCAGGGATTTGGGTTCCAGAAGCTGGGCGATGCCTTCGTGCAGCCAGGGCGGACAGCGGCCAGCGGAAAGCTGATTAATGAAGGTGTGGGCCAGTTCGTGCTTCAACACTCGCGCCAGCTCAGGCGTCATGGAGTTCAGGCCATTGATGGGGATGCGAAGTTTGCCGTCATTGAGCGCTCCCGACCAGGAGGGGGCGCGGGTTACATCAAAGAAAGCTTGCTCGGTGTAGAGCGTTACCAGAATGTTGTCCCGTGGTGGCGCGCCCAGATCGCGAGCCAGGTCATCGTAATCGGACTCGAGGGCGGCCATGATTTGTTCTCGAAAAGATTCCGAAGTCTGCTTGCCCTCGTAATGCAGGACGAAATGGCCGCTTTCACGCTGGGCAAAATCGGTCTCGACATTTTGTTCGCGCAGCGCTTTTGCCAAATATTGCTGGACGGCGGGATCGGGACGCAACTCGAGAGAATGCTTCCATGAAGCGACCGCGTCGCGGGTGCGGTCCGAAGCCTGTTGCGCGTAGCCGAGCACAGTGTAGGCATCGGGTGAGTTAGGAGAGGCGCTCACCGCGCGCTGGGCATAGGAGAGCGCCTGCGAAGGGTTTCCCGTACGCACCAGGAGGGCCGCGTAGTAGATGAGAACGGTAGAATTTTCCGGCTGGAAGCGGAGAGCGTTTTCGAAATAGCGGCGGGCTTGATCGATGTTGCCGTGGTCGAATTCAAATTTGCCGGCAATGAATTCCGCGGTTGCGCTTAACTCGGCATTACCTTTGCCTTCAAGTTTCGAGAGGGCTTCGGGGTCAACCTTGCCGTCCTTGACAATTGTCTTAGGCAGGTCGCCTTCGGCGGCGAGGCTGTCGACCGGGGTGAACGCGGGAAAATCCCCGGCACTCTTGTTCGCGCCAGAAGACGCGGTGCTGGCCGGCATCCCACCGGCCTCGACTCGTTCCACGGAACTCTTCGGTATGGCATAACTGTCGTCGCCGATTTCGTATTCGTAGCGGATGCCATTTTCGCGGACATGATCGGCGAGGATCGTGCGGCCGTTCTTCAAATGGATTGTGTCAGCCGATGCCGCGGAGGCCAACACCATCCAGAGCATTGCGCAAGTAGTGACACGAGGCCTCATTGAAGCGCATTCTAGCAACAGTGAGCACCCACTCCTACGTGACCAAAGTGTCGGCCAGATTCACCAGATGCGGCATTGCGCTGGCTGTTTTCCTGCTAGTTTTTCCGTGGATGCCGGCATACGGCGCTCAGGCAGCGCCAACTCAGACGGAGCCGCACCGGCCCGGACCTGCGGAGTCGCTCTATTTGCAACTGAGCAGTATCGGCCTCGACAGCGCACGGGTTTTCCGGGTGCGCGACAGCTCGATCGATCGATCCGCGGTCCACATCACTCTCGAAGACGGCACCATCGCTTTTACCCGGGACGTGCTGGGAAAAATCACCGGGGCATTTTTTGAGGGCGATGGAGAAGTGCTGCTGGTGCCGCGCGACGAGGTGGAACGGCGGTCGATGAGCCTGTTTACCGGGATGGCGATTCTTGAGGAGCGATTCACGACTGCTTATTTCCGCTTCAACGACAATACCGCGGCTGAAATGCAGCCTGGCCTGAGGGCGCCGGAGGATGCCGCGGGCTTTGTCAGTCGATGGGATGAAACGGCCCGCAATCTGGCGCATGTGGACGCCATGCGATTGCTGGCGACTTTCAGCGAAATGCTTCCGGCCGCGGACGGAAAGATTTTCAAGGATTCATCCGCGACGCGGGCGAATTCGCCCGATCACCTGCTGCATGCGCGGCTGCAAGGAAACACGCTTGGCGTCTTCGACATCGTTTACGATTCAAGCGCCGGCGAACAAGTGGAGGCGGGACAGGCCAAGTCTGCCGCGAACGGAGCCGTCGATTACGACGTCTGGACTTCATTTTCGGTTGCAGAGTCTGGCCCCACCCGCCCGCCTCTGGCACAGACTCTGCAGACTCTGCCCGCAGAAACCGAGTCGCGGGAGGATTCGATTTTCGTGCGGAGTTACGTCATTGACGCGCGAGTGAAACCTCCCAAAGAACTGGATGCGGAGGTGAAGCTGAATCTAGAAGTGGTACGCGACCGGTCGCAGTTCCTGGTCTTCGAATTGTCGCGCTTTCTAAAGATTCAAACCGTAGAACAGGATGGTCATGCTGTGGAATTCATCCAGAATCCCGCGGTCGAGGGTACGCGGCTGGCACGCAGCGGGAATGACCTGGTGGCGGTGATTCTGTCGGAGCCGGCACGCAAGGGACAAAAAATCGGACTGCGCTTCGTTTACGCCGGAGAAGTGCTGGCCGAAGCTGGCAAAGGCTTGCTCTACGTGGGGGCGCGCGGCACTTGGTATCCCAACCGCGGACTGGCGATGTCCGATTTCGATCTTACTTTTCATTATCCTCCGGAATGGATGCTGGTTGCGACGGGTAAACCGGCGCCAGTATCGAAGACAGTGGCTACGCCGGTGCAACGTTCTACGCAGCAGATTTCCACGCAGAACATTTCTACGCGGAACATTTCTATGCCGAACGTGGAGGGTGATCAAGTGGGGCGCTGGGTTTCGGAACGGCCCCTGCCGGTTGCCGGATTCGATCTGGGCAAATATGTTCGAGCCACCGCGCTGGCGGGAAATGTCCACGTTGATACCTATGCTACGGTCGGGGTCGAACGAGACTTTCCCAATACGTCGGCGCAGATTGAACCCGTACCCGACCCATCGCGGCATAAAGTTCCAGTGCCTTTGATGATGCCGCTTCCACTCTCGCCTGCGCGGAACGCGGCCGCGGTGGCAGAGTCTACGGCCCGGGCGATTCGTTACTATTCCGACCGGTTCGGTCCGTTCCCCTACGGCAAGCTGGCATTGACACAGCTTCCTGGGCGCGAGAGCCAAGGTTGGCCGGGGTTGATTTTCCTGTCTTCGTACGCATTCCTCACGCCAGAGGAGCGCCAGGAACTTCGCGTGAATGCTTTGGCCGAATTGATCGACCAGCAGGTTCCGGCGCATGAGGCAGCGCATCAGTGGTGGGGCGACCTGATTACCTGGAGCACCTACCGCGATCAATGGTTCTCGGAAGGATTGGCAAACTATTGCGCACTGATGATTCTGCAGGAAAAGAACCCGGCGGGTTTCCGGCAGATCATGGAAAAATATCGGCAAGATTTGCTGACCAGGAATAAAAACGGCAACCTGCCGAAAGATGCCGGGCCAGTCACCTTAGGGAGCCGTCTGTTCTCGTCGCATTTTCCCGAGGGCTATGAAGCCATCAGCTACGGCCGAGGGACGTGGCTCTTCCACATGCTGCGCTGCATGTTGCAGGATGCTGCGGCGGAGGATCAGGATAAAGACAAACGAACCGCTCCGCGCCCGAACGAGGGCGAAGATCCCTTCGTGCAGGTTCTGCGCAAACTTCGCGAGCGGTACGAAGGAAAAGCTATCAGCACCAGGCAACTGCTGCAGGTTTTCGCCGAGTCTCTGCCACCATCGTTGCGTTATGAAGGGAAGGCTTCGCTGGACTGGTTTCTCGATGGTTGGGTGAACGGCACTTCATTGCCGCGGCTGGAGTTGCACGGCGTAAAGTTCACAGCGAAGGCGAATGGCCTGGTCGCGACCGGGGTCATACGGCAGGAAGATTCGCCAGATACGCTGGTGACATCGGTTCCCGTTTATGCGGTGATATCCGGTAGAGCGCCAGTATTGCTGGGCCGCGTGTTTGCCGATGGGCAGGAAACATCGTTTCATTTATCCGCACCTGCGGGCACCCATAAGCTTTTGTTGGATCCAAACGAAACCATTCTCACCAGCCCAAAGTAATAAGCGGACGAAGACTTGCGCGAGCAACCGCGGCAGTCTCCGCGTTTCCCGCATGAGGAATCGTTCCGCGTGGAGGTTCCGGAAAGGGCAAGATAATTCCCAAGATGTATCGTTGGCATTTCGCGGTTCACGACTAAGTGATTAGTTATCTTCCGTTTGAAAGTCTCTGCATGGGGGAAATGGAATGGCTGCCGATGTGCTGTTGATTTGGCGTGATTTGTGGTTTAAGGAGCGAACCAAATTGAATTTTCATGCCAGAGCTGAGGATGCAGCGCCGGAGAGCGGAGAGAATCTGTCGGAGGTTGCGTCGGTATTCTCTTGGGAAGCGGCGATTGCCGCGGGACTGCCAGATAGCTGCGCGAGGGGAGGGAAAGAAACGATTCTGCTGGTCGAAGATGAAGCCTTAGTACGAAAGGCGACGGCAGAAGTTCTGCAGTCGGCGGGCTACAGAGTAGTGATTGCGGAGAGCGCAACGCAAGCGTTAGAGGCTTACCGTGAGTCCCCCGTGCCAGTGGATTTGCTGCTCGCTGATGTCGTCATGCCCGGAATCAGCGGCCACGAACTGGCACAGAAATTCTTCGTGTCGTATCCACAGGTTCGGATCGTGCTGATGAGTGGCTATATGGAACAGCTCGCATTGTGCCAACTCTCGCCTTACCGGACTGAGTACCTGGCCAAGCCTTTTTCAATAGCGACGCTGTTGCAGCGCGTGCGCGAAGCGCTGGATAGGAATCCGTTCGATTTTGGCGCATCGGCTTAGCTCACGCTGGCTTTGCGGTAATGGGTAGCGTGAAGAATTTCATGGGGAATCTGGGAGAGCGGCACCACCCGGTCCAGGATGCGCATTTCCGCGCAAGCCCGCGGCATACCGTAAACCGTGCAACTGGGCTCATCCTGACCCACCGTGAGACCGCCTTCGCGATGGATGGCGCTCATTCCTTGCGCTCCGTCCGATCCCATGCCGGTCATGATGATGCCCATGGCCAGCGAGCCAAAGGCGGAAGCGACTGATTGCATCATGATGTCGACGGAGGGAATATGCAACTGATGCTCGGGTTTGTCGGAGAGACAAACGACGGTGCGCGAACTGCCGCGCTCCACCGTCAAATGTGTTCCCGCCGGAGCAATGTAAACCACTCCCGGCAAGACGGCCTCGCCATGCACCGCCTCACACACCGAGACGGCGCAGAGACTATCCAGCCTCTTGGCAAATGGAGCGGTAAAACCTGTAGGCATGTGCTGCACGACCAGAATGGGAACCGGCATATCCGCCGGAAGAATCGGGAGAATATCCTGCAAGGCCTTTGGACCACCGGTCGAGATGCCCAAAGCAACGATGGCGGGTGAACAGAGCGACGCTTCACGCATCGGCATGGCCACCGCCCGGGGAGGCTTTCGCGAGACGATGAGAGGTTTGTGAGCATTCCGCGATTCCGCCGCCGCCCTGATCTTCGCAATTAAATCAGCCTGAAGATGGAGAATGTCCAGCGAGGCGGAGGAAAGTTGTTTGGGTACATAGTCGAAGGCTCCCGCTGCCAGAGCGTTGAACGTGGTTTCCGCGTCTTTCAGAGTTACCGAACTAACCATGATCACCGGCCGCGGGAACTCCGCCATAATGCGGTGTAGGGTTTCCAATCCGTCCAGGCCTGGCATCTGCACATCGAGAGTAATCACATCGGGATCGAGGGAGGGGATCCTTTGCAGAGCTTCGTTTCCAGTGCTGGCAGTGCCCACAACCGAAATGTCGGGATCGGAAGCAACCATCCGCGATAGCGCCGTGCGCATGAATGCGCTGTCGTCGACGATGAGCACGCGTATTAGCGAGTTGGTGCCTTGATGGTTCACGTTCGGTAGATGGCGCGCACCAGACTGTGGACTTCGTCCATGTAGGAATCGAGTTCGAAGGTCAGCCGTGCCCAGTCAAAGTCCTTCAGCGCTGTGGAATGCTGGGCGAGAAGGCCGAAACCGGACTCTTCAGCTAGATTCACCTGCCGTTCTTCCACATAGCCGTAGTTCAGACCACTCATGCGGCAAAGTAAATCGGCCAATTGCACCAAGGCGACCAGGCCCGTGTGTTCTGCCGATTTTTCCGGAGCGTGGTGATAACTGATTACCTCTATCAGCTCGGGGGCGAGCGCCCAGCGCTCGCCAAGCAGACGTCCGCTGTCACAGTGAGTAAATCCCATGGACTTTTGTTCCGCCTCATGCAGAGGAATGCCTTCCCCTTTCCCCATTTCCCAAGCGGCACGGAATTCCTTAGGCAAAACCCAAAGGTTGACGATGATTCCCAAGTCATGAAGCAGGCCCGCAAGATATGCTTTTCCGGGATCGCCAAAATTGATTTTGCGCGCAATTTGCCGCGAGACCAGGGCGCACCCCAGGGAGTGCTCCCAGAAAACCACGGGATCGAGACTGGCCTTATCGCTAGGAAGCATGTTCAGCACCCCGCAGGACATGGCGATATCGCTGACATGATGGAAGCCCAGGCTGACGACTGCTCCGCGCAGGGACTGGACATTTTGTGCCCGTCCAAAAAGCGGCGAGTTTGCCATCTGCAGGCACTGCGCCGCCAACGACTTGTCTTGGGAAAGCAGGTCGGTGACCTTTTGCACGTCGAGCTGTTCCACGGGCTGCTGCAGGTAACGAAGCAATGGGGCGAGCACGGCCGGGATGGTTGGAATTTGATGCAAGCCATCGAGCCGCTGCAGTAATGCCTGTTTGGTTGCGGTTGCGGCGGTCATAGCGATTTACCTCCCGCAGGAGTGCGTTCCCCTTTTACATAGGCAGTAGCTCCGGGCAAGTGAACCAGGCGGAAGTCATCATTGACGCCAAAAAGAGACTCGGAGTGGCCCAGGAACAGATATCCATGAGGCAGCAGGTTATTGAAAAAATGCTGGATAACGCGTCTTTTGGAGGCCAGATCGAAATAGATGAGCACATTGCAGCAAAAGATGGCATCCATGCTCTTCATGAATGTCATGCGCGAGTCGTCCGACAGATTAAGCCGGCTGAAGCTGATGTTGGAGCGTGCCAGAGCGTTCACCTGCAGTTTATCGCCCTGCGGAATAAAGTATTTATTGCGATAGGAGGGCGTGAGGTTGCGAGTGCTATAGCTGCCGTAGACCGCCTCCTCGGCGTGCGCCAGAGAGCGCTCGTTAAGGTCGGTGGCGAGAATTTCCGTGGACCAATCTTTGAGCTGGACGTTTAGCTCCTCCAGCATCAACATGCGGAGAGTGTAAGGTTCCTCCCCGGTGGAACAGCCAGCGCTCCAGATGCGAAGCCGGCGCAGCGGAAGGTTGGATTTAGCCTCAAGGATTTTGGGAATTACGATGCGGCGCAGAGCGTCAAGCTGTGGCTGATTGCGGAAGAATGAAGTTTCTCCAATCGTGATCTCGTTCAACAGCGCAATCAGTTCCGCTTGCCGCGTGGGCCGGATGGTGAGGCACTCGGAATATTCGCGCAGGGTTTGTACCTTGAGTTCTTTCATGCGGCGGCCGCAGCGGTCCTGCAGCAGACGAAGCTTATTGTCGGGGTGAAAAATTCCCGCGGTCTGATAAATCACATCGCGGATACGCACCAGCTCAGGTTCGGGTGGACCATCCATGGTGGGCACCGCTCGCAGGGAAGGTGCGGTAGTCACGCGGAAGCCCTTTGAATCATGCGCAGAGCAGGGCGCAGATTTGCCAGCAGGCCTGCGGGGTCGAGAACCAGGCGAACCTGGCCGTCGCCGCTGATGGTGGCGCCAGCCACACTGGAGCACCCGTGGAGGAAAACTCCCAAAGGTTTGACCACGGTTGACTCCTGCCCGAGCAACTGATCGACCAGAAGCGCGAACCGTTTTTCTGCCACTCCGAGAATTACGACCTTCCGACCTTCATCGCCTGAGCTTGCGGAAGGAGAGGCATCGGCCGGCTGTGGTGTGGAACTTGGGCGCTGGGGAAACATCTGATCTAATCGCAAGAGGGGCAGCGTCTCCTCTCGTAGGCAGAGAACCTCGCTGCCTTCCACGCGGTGCACATGCTTGGTATCGATCTGCACCGTCTCCGCAACCGAGCGCAAAGGCAAAGCGTAAATTTCCTTCCCCACCTGCACCAGGAGCACGGGCAGAATGGCGAGAGTAAGAGGCAAACGAAGCTTGACGGTGGTGCCTTCGGCGAGGTGGCTTTCGATTTCGACCGTGCCATTCAATTTCTTCAGATTGGTGCGAACCACATCCATGCCCACTCCCCGGCCAGAGAGGTCGGTGGTCTGTTCGGCGGTGCTGAAGCCGGGCAGAAAAATGAAGTCCAGAATTTCGCGCTGGCTCATTCCGCGCAGTCGCTCGGCCGTCACCAATCCCTTCTCCACCGCTTTGCGGCCAATTCTCGCCGGATCCATTCCCGCGCCGTCGTCGGAAATGCTGATGACAATTTGATCGCCTTCCTGGCGGGCTTCCAGACGGATCTTGCCGCGGCGCGGTTTGCCGGCTTGTTCCCGGATCGCGGGTAGTTCGACGCCATGATCGAGCGAATTGCGCACCAGGTGAACCAACGGATCTCCCACCAGTTCGGCCATCGTCTTATCCAGCTCGGTATCTTCCCCGAGAAGAGACAGGTCCACTTCCTTTTTCAGGTTGCCGGTTACGTCGCGAACCAGACGAGGGAACCGGCGAAAGACAGTCTCGATGGGAACCATGCGGGTCTTCAGGCCCGCCGACTGCAATTCTTCGGTAATAAAACTCAAGCGGGCGGAGGACTGAGCCAGCGACGAACTCAATTCATTGATCGCGAGCTTGCCCGACGACGAGTCGCGGCTAAGCTGGAGCAAGCGGTTGCGCTCGAGCACGAGCTCTCCGATGAGATTGATGAGGTCGTCCAGCTTGGCCGCGTCGACGCGCATCGTAGGGACTGCGGCGTGAAGCTGCGCAATCTCTTTCTGGCGGACCAGCGCATTGCCGATTTCTGCCGAAGAGGCGAGACCTTTGTCCACCAGCATCTGGCCAAGCTTGAGAGGCTCGGCGGAGGCCGACTGTTCCGCCAGCACCGCGTCTAGCGTTGAAGCGGAAATCACTTCCTTATTGACCAGCAGTTGTCCCAGGGTGGGAGATTTTTGTCCGACAGTTTGAGCGGCTTCCAGGTCTTTTAGCAGCGAGCTCAACTCATACTGCTGCAAGCCGCCCGTGCGTATATCCTGGAGCATCTTGCCTAAGTAGTCGCGCGCGGCCAGCAGAGCGTCCATGATGGGGCGAGTCAGTTGAGCTTCGCCCTTGCGCAAGGCGTTCAGAACATCTTCCGCGCGATGACTTAAACGGACGACGGGCTCAAATCCAAGAAAACCAGAAGTACCTTTTATGGTGTGCAGCGCGCGAAAGATGCGGTTGAGCAACTCCGCATCATTGGGAGCAGCCTCCAGGGCAACCATGTCCTGGTCCATACGCTGAAGAAATTCCTCCGATTCAACCAGGTATTCCTGGACTAGCGAAGGATCATTTGAAAGGTCATCACTCACGCAGGGTTGCTCCTTTATTCAGGTCGTCACTTAAGGCTGAGTCGCGGCGGCGGCGCCAATCATTTCCTGTTCAGGGCCGCTCATCAGCCGATCGGCGTCCAGCAGGATGAGCAGACGGTCCCCGACCTTCCCCACGCCTGCAACATATTCCCGCTCGACCAGGCCAATGCGCGGAGGTGGCTCCACGGAATCGGCTGGGACGCGGAGGACCTCGGAGACCGCATCCACCACGAAGCCCAGTACTGCGCCCTGGATTTCGACCACCACGATCCGGTTTTGCTTGTCGGGAGCAACTTCTTCGAGACCGAAACGCTTGCGGAGGCCTATGACAGGAATGATTTTCCCGCGCAGATTCATGACTCCCTCCATGCAGTCCGGGGAATCCGGGACACGAGTCAGTTGCTGAGTGCGGATAATCTCTTGCACCCGCAAAATGTCGATCACGAACTCTTCGCCGCCTACACGGAAGCCCACCAGTTGGAGCAACTCCTCGTGTGCCTTAGGCTCGTGGGCGCGGGTTCCAGCTTTCGATTTAGGAGTGCTCAATGGCATCGTGTGTCACCCTCGTGTTCATTTGCTCTGCTCATGCCCAGGACTTCACTGCTGCCGAGACAGCCCTCAAAGGCGGAGTTGCACCTCTGAAATCATCGGCACCCAGAAGCGGGACTTTAGCGGGAAACGCCGATAATCTACAGGAAAGATCCCATAAGAAAGAGCCAATTAAGGATGATTCATTAAGAGAGAGTGGGCCGTTTAAGGCAGATTCGGAGACGGGTTTCCGGATTGCCTGCCATTGCTGGCGGCGGTATCCGGGCTCCCAGCTGTGACCAAGCCCGGTTCGGTGAAGCTCGGTTCATTCAAGATGACGATGTCGACACGCCGGTTCTGCGCCCGCCCCTGGATAGTGACATTGCTGGCGATAGGGTGATACTCGGCGTAGCCCGCAGCCGAAAGCCTGGCGGGCGCGAAGCCGTGGTCCATGATCAGAATGCGAATCAGTTCGGTAGCCCGAGCCGTAGAAAGTTCCCAATTCGAGCTCATGTGCGCAGTATGGATAGGGACATTATCCGTATGGCCTTCGATGCGCAGCCCGCAGGTGCGGATGGCCAGAATCGAAGCGATGCGATCCAGCGCGGGCAGGGACTGGGGTTTCACCGTCGCCGAACCGCTGTCGAAGAAGCCGAATTCCCGCAGACTGATCACCAGGCCATCAGTATCGCGGTGCAGCGATACCTGGCGTAGCGCAATTTCTCCGTGCAGCGCCTGCTCCAACTCGCTGCGCAAAGTGGCCATATCCGTCTCGCGGGAAGAGCCCGCCAGAGCATCGGTGGGTGAGGAAGCGATGCGCCCCAGTTCGGAATTTCGCTCGACATTCTCAATCGCCTGCACCGTGCTGAAAGGCATCGGGTCATTGAGATCCAGCGGGATCTTCGTCGTGGAGGCCGGAAACACACCCATTTCTTGAAATGCCACTTGAATGGCCAGGGCCAGTTTGCCGACCTTTCTCTGATCGACCTGCGAGGAGGCATATAAGACGACAAAAAATGCGAACAACAAAGTGATGAAATCCGCATAGGAAACCAGCCAGCGCTCGTGGTTGGAGGGGGCGCGGGTGCGTCTGCGGCGTCTCATCGGCCGGCCTCCTGGGTGCGCTCCGGGTTCTGATCCGCCTCCACCAGGAAGCCAAACAATTTCGTCTCCAGCATGTGGGGATTCATGCCTTCCAGAATCGATGCCACGCCTTCGAGGGTCATTTCCCGCATGATTTGCTGCTCCCGAATGCGGAGTTTCATTTTTCCCGCAATCGGCAGATAAAGAAGATTGGCGGATCCCACTCCGTAGATGGTTGCCACGAACGCGACAGCAATTCCTCGGCCTACTTCGTCAATCTTGTCCAGGTGCTGCATGACTTGAATCAGCCCCAGGACGGCTCCGATGATGCCCACCGTGGGAGCGAAGCCGCCGGCCGATTCGAAAACCTGCGGAACGTGTTCTTCGTGCTCTGCCTGATTGTCGAGTTCGAGTTCCATCATCTTGCGCAACTCTTGGGGTTCGGTCCCGTCAACCGCCAGCATGAGAGATTTCCGGAGAAAAGGATCCTCGATTTCCGCCAACTCCGCATCCAGCGAAACAATGCCCTCGCGCCGAGCCTTTTGCGCGTATTGCACGAGTTGCTGAATGGTCGCTTCCGGATCTCGATGCGAATTGACGAAAACCGAACCCAGCTGCCGCACTGCGAGCAGGATGATGGGCAAGGGAAACTGCAGCATCACCGCTCCCAGCGTGCCGCCGAACACGATCATCGCGGCGGTGGGCTGCAGGATCTGGCCGAGGTTCCCACCTTCGAGGATGAGTCCGGCGAGGATTCCACCGAGCGCCAGAACGATCCCCGCCAGACTTGCTTTGTCCAGGGTCACTTCTCCGTCTCCCTTTTGCCGCCTTCGAGACGATCCGGGAGCAAAGTGTGCGAAGAAGAACTATCCCAAACGAATGAGAGGCCCTGCAATACGGAGCGCCGGAATGCGATCAGCCGTGCCAGCACTTCTTCGGGGCTCTCGCGCACCACAATTTTTTCTCCCGTGACCAGCGTGATCAGCGTGTCCGGGGACTGCTCGACAAACTTGATGAGGTCGGAGTTTACGGTTAAGGCCTGATTGTTGAGACGAGTGAGCCGGATCATGTTTCCCCTGTCTGCGCTGGATGACCACACTCTACGGAATACGCACAGGCCCCTAGGAGGAGTTATCGGCGAAGCGGGATTCAGGCGTATCCGGCGCCCGGAGCGGCGGCGTTACGGAGGGACAGCGACTCACAGATACTGCCCCGAAAGAAGTGCGCTAAAGCCCAACCAGCAATCGCCGATGGACACTACAGACATTCGGGTTCCGAGCACAAAAGTGGAACAGGACTTCGCAGAGATTCTCAGCGGAGAAGAAGTTCCAAGCAGGCGGGACCAAATTCAAGTAAAGGAGAAATTACAATGCCTCTCGGTATCCTGAATAACATTCCGTCTCTACAGGCGGAAAACGAACTCGATCTCACAGCCAGCGCCCTGAACAATACTCTCGAACAGTTAGCTTCAGGGTCGCGCATCAATAGTGGGGCCGACGATCCCGCCGGTCTATCGATTGCCAACGGGTTGGAAGCGAACATCAGCGCCCTCACCCAGTCGGTGTCGAATGCCAATGACGGTGTCGGACAGTTGCAGCTCGCCGATGGCGCGCTGGCTCAGGTCACCAACCTGCTCAATACCGCGGTCACGCTGGCTACGGAATCGGCCACGGGCACGGTTTCCAACGGGCAGCGCACCGCCATCCAGGCGCAATACGCCTCGATCCTCGCTGAAATTAATCAGATCGGCACCGCAACAACGTACAACGGACAATCGGTATTTCAGAGCGGCACCTCAACCAACGTGAATCAGGCAGCCAGCGTCAACAATGGCACGACCGCTCCCATAACCCTGAACTCCGCATTGACTGTCGGCGATACCACAGCCGTCACCGCGGGCGGCATCACCTTTACTTACACCGCCGCGAACCAGACGGCAACCGCTCCCAACACCAACCAGGAAGTCGGCTCCGCCATACCTGGAACGGGCTTGACGCAAGCGATCACCAGCGGCAGCTTGACCATCACCGCGGGTGGCAAGAGCTTCACTTACGCCGCCGGCGCCGGAAATACTGTGGGCTCGCTGGTCACCGCCATCAACGCCGCCACCGATGCGACTGGGGCGCAGGCTTCTCTCAACGTCGCCGGCAACCTGGTGATCACCGATCCGAACAATAACGGCGACATCGCTGTCACAACGACCGGCACGGTCGCCACCACCGGTCTGCAGACGGTTCTCGGCACCTTCTCCAATCCGACTCAGAATGTGACCAATCCGAACCAGGACGTGGGCACAGTCGCCGGACTCACGGGCGGCTCTACCTTAACCGCCGCAGATTTCATCACCGTTGTCGCCGACGGGAAGACTTCAACCTTCACCAACGCCGCGGGTTCGACAGTGTCTGTTTTAGAAGCCGCCATCAACAGTGCCGCGACCAGCGGTGGCGTCGTCCTTACCGGCACTGCCAACGCCAACCTCCACGCCTTTATCGATTCGAATGGACACCTGAACATTGAAGATCTCAGCAATGGCAACAATCTTTCGGTAACGGGTGGCAATGCCCAGACAACTACCGACATAGGCACTTTTGCTGCCGCTCCCCAAACCGTCGCACCAACGGTGCAGACTCTGGTCAACGCCATTAACGCCGACACCACAGTAGGCGCGAAAGCGGCCGTGGTGGGCGGTCAACTCCAAATTACCGATCCGCTGAATCGGGCTGATCTCGCCGTAGTCACCGACGACACCGTGCTGGGCGCTCCCGTTGCAGGCGCTCCCACGGCCTTCACCAACACCACCACCACCGCGGCGGCAACCGTCAACACCAACGAACTGGCCAGTAACGCTGGTACCAGCGGCACGCCAATTACGGCGGCCACTGCTCTGAACACTGGCCTTGTCGACCAATTCACCGCCGGCGGCAAGACCTTTACCTTCACCGCCACCGCCTCGACCAACACTGTTGGAGCCCTCATCGCCGCCATCAATAATCCCAGCGACCCGGCCGGTCTGCACGCCTATCTCGGCACCGCCGGGGCTGGCACCACGACGCAGTTGATTATTACCGATCCCAACGACAACAATGACGTTGCCGTGGGTTCGGGCAACACCGAAACTGCGCTTGGCACCTATACCAACCCAACGACCAGCGGTTCGACCACCACCAACATTTTCCTGAGTGACTCGACCGCCATCGGATCGGCGCAGATTGCCGTGCAGATCGGCGGCCTGCAAACCGCATCGATCACCAACGGCAGCGGAGCTGCCGCCATAAACCTGGCTACCACCGACTTGAGCACACAGACCGACGCCCAAACCGCGTTGACCTTGATCAATTCGGCCATCACCAACATCGCCAGCGTTCGCGGCACTTTGGGCGCAAGTGTCAACCGGCTCACTGCGGCCAGCAACGTCATTAACAGCCAAGTGCAAAACCTGACTTCGGCCGAAAACACCATCACGGCTGCCGACATTCCGTCGGTCGTGGCCAACCTGACCAAATACTCCATCCTGGAACAGACCGGCATATCGGCTCTGGCTCAGGCCAACCAGCAACAGCAGCTGGTTTTGAAACTGTTGCAGTAAGTCCAACTCGTTAGGAGGCAGGCCGCCCTGCCTCCTTTCGATATTTAATTTGGGTGACTCGATATGAGCGTGAGTTCCGCTCTCATATTTCCACCTTCGACTGAAGATCCAGTCGAACGCGGAAGTGTGCGCGCGGAAACTTCCTCCATTCCCGGCGCAGGAAATGATTCAAACGGGGAAAACACCTCGGCACAAATTGCGCCAGCGCAGGTTTCCAGTCCGGAAGATGCCGTCAAAGTGCAGTGGAATACCTCGGATCAGATTGCTGTCTACGAGTTCATAAACCGGCAGGGCAGTCTGATCTTGCAAGTACCGAGTGAGCAGATGCTCAACCTCGCCAGCCAGATTTCGCAAGAACTGGCTCAGGAGGACGTAGCCAAAGAGCCGCTCGCTGGTGCAGGAGGAAAAGACCATGGGAGTTAGTTTAAATCCGTCGACTATCCTCTCCGGACAAGGAATCAATGTAAGTTCCGTGGTGTCGCAGATTATCTCCGAACAGAGCGGACAACTGTCAGTATGGCAAGGGCAGCAAACCACGCTAGCCACGCAAGAGGGATTGCTGGAAGGCGAAGAAAACAATCTCACCAGCCTGCAGACCGCCGTCGCCGCGCTCGCAGATCCGACTGGAGCGCTGGCTGCCCAGGCAGCTACTTCTTCCGATACCTCGGTTTTAACGGCGAGTGCGGGAATCACGGCCGTTACCGCAACTCACAGCGTCGTGGTGAATAATCTCGCCACCACCGGCACGCTTTATACCGATCCCGTTGCCGCCGGCCCCAATGCCTCCATCCTGGCGAACGGAGAAACCACCGGAGACATTCAATTGCAGGTCGGAGGTAGCGGCAACACACCCTTCGATATTCCCATCACCCAAGGCAGCAATGACACTCTGACCACGCTGGCCGCCTACATCAACACTCAAAGCACGGCCAACAACTGGGGAGTAACCGCCAGCGTAGTAAGTGATACCAGCGGGTCCAGGCTCGCCCTGTTCAGTCAGAGTTCAGGCACTGCCGGAGCCTTGGCAATTACCGCCAACACCACCACGGGAGCTGCGAATACGGCGAATACGGAAGATCTGGCCAGCGCAGATACTTCAATCTTGCCCACCGGCCAATCCACAGGAACCATTCAACTGCAACTCGGAGGGTCCGGCGGCACCACAGAAAACCTCGCCATCACTGCCGGCAGCAACGATACGCTCAATACCCTGGCCAGCTACATCAATACCCAGAGCACCGCCAACAGCTGGGGAGTGACCGCCACCGTCGTCAACGATGCCGGCGGATACCATCTCTCCATTTCCAGCTCTACCTCCGGAACACCGGGAGACGTGGCCTTCGGCACCAACACCACCAACCTCACTCCTATCGCCAACCTGAACTTCGATTCCCCCGTCGGCGGCACCAACGCTTCCCTCACCATCGACGGCGTGCCCTTCAGCAGCAGCAGCAACGTTGTGACCGGAGCGATTCAAGGGGTCACGTTGAACTTGGTCAGCCAATCCCCCGGCACTCCGCCAGAGACCGTGCAACTTACCGTTGGACCCGATCAAAACCAGATCACCACCGCCGTCAACAATTTCGTCTCCGCTTATAACTCCGTAGTCAGCACCATCAACTCGCAATACGTGGTGGATCCGACCGGCACGATTCCCGCACCTCCCCTCGAATCCGACATTTCTCTGCGCTCGCTGCAGTCCAGCGTTCTGACCGACGCGGCTTACGCTATCGGCGGCAACAGCGGATTGGTCAACCTGGCCTCGCTCGGCATCAACATGAACAACGACGGCACTCTCACCGTCGGTTCGAACGCCGGTGGTGAGACCTTTGCCGACGTGCTGGCAACTAACCCCACCGGCGTGCAGAGCTTTTTTCAGAATGCCGGAAGCACAGGGTTCGCCAACAATTTCAATGCCGATCTGACCAACTTGACCGCACCGGCGTCAGGGCCCCTCAACGTGGATCTGGCGCAGGACCAGGCGGAAGGAACGGACCTTGGCACCACTATTACTAACTTCCAGACCAATTTGACGACCCAAACGGCGGCATTGACCGCGCAGTATGACTCGGTCAACGCTTCCCTGCAGTCCTACCCTCTGCTTTTGCAGGAAATCACTGAGACACTGGGCACGCTGGGTTCTGGTACTTCCGCTTCGGGTGCCTTGGTCTCCAGCGAACCTACTCTCACTTCGGGGCTATAGCAAAATGGATGCAAGATCTTCCTACCGTGAATCCAACGTGCGCGGCGCAAGCCCGGTGCGGCTGGTCATCGCTCTCTACGAACAGGCAATCGAAGACCTTCGCCGGGCCGTCATCGCACTGGAGAAGGGCGCCATTGAAGTCCGCACCCGGGAGATTAATCATGCCTTGCTGGTGATTGCCCAACTGCAAAGTTCGCTTAACATGGAGCGCGGCGGAGAAGTGGCCAGGAACCTAGCCTGCTTTTACGGCCTGGTGCGCGCCGGACTCACCGAAGCTCAACTAAAACAATCTTCCATCCTTATCGAGCGGCAGATTTCTCAATTAACCGAAGTTCATGAAGCCTGGCTGGAGGTGGAACGCGCAACCGCCAAACCAGATTCGCCAGTTCCCCAGTCCCCATCGGATTCTCCGGCGATCTCTGCTTCCACCACTCTCTCTGCGGACTGGAACGCGTAATGCCATTGTCGACGCTTTCCCGTGCTCAGGACTTGCTCGAAACCAACCAACGCCTGTGCCATTGGCTCGACGGTATGACTGCCGCATCGGGACAGCGGCGTGTGGCCACTCCTCAAGACATCTCCGAACTGCTTTCGGAACTGTCACGCGTGGGCGCGCGCTTGCGCGCCGAGCCTCTTCCCACCAAGGGGACCGATTCCGAGCTGGACCAGGAGTTGGAGCAGTATCGCCGCAACGTGGAAAGGGTTCGTGAGCTATTGCCCTCCATCCACGGCCAGCTGCTGGCCGAGCGGGCACGGCTTGGAGCGCAACGGGCGCGGGTGCGGTCGGCGGCGGAGTGGGCTCGCGCCTCGCGGCAGACGTTATAGCCGCGGTTGTTTCTTCCTTTATTTATTTCAGATATTCAAACAGATTGGTGTTGGCGGTCTGCCCGATCGCTTCCAGCGTCGCCTGCAGGGAAGTTTGCGCAGTGGTCAAATTGCTGATCACGTCGGGCAGATTCGCTCCTCCTTCGGTATTCTGCTGCTGCGCCAGCTCTGTGGTTTCGGTGCCCAGGTAAGTCTGCTGCGCGGTGAGTTGGTTCAGTGCGTTGCCGTAAAACACGCTTTGCGAAGAGATATAGTTGTTGGCGGCCCCGACCTCGGTCACCGCCGTATTGATGCCCGTGCCGCTCTGCAGGCTGGTGATCAGGTCCTGAATACTCTGGAACACATCGGCGCCTGGAGCGGAAAACAACTGCGAGCCGGGCAGGTTGGTCTGCAAGCTGAACTGACTGCCCAGGGTTACGCTGTTTACCCCAGTATTTCCCTGATACGTGACCCCGGATGGAGAACTGGAATCCAGCACATAGGGAGTGGTTTGGTTCGCTGTTCCCCCAAAGACGTAGTTTCCCTGGTAGCTCAGGTTTGCCAGACTGAGCAACTGGCTTTGAATGCCCTGGATTTGCGTGGCGATGGCTGCTCGATCGGCGCTATTGACGGTTCCATTGGCCCCCTCCACTCCCAGCGTGATGGCCTGCTGTAACGCCGCGGTCACCGAACTCAAGGCCGTATCCGCATTCTGGATTTCGCCCTGCACGCTGCCAATGCTGCGCTGAAACTGGTCGGCCTGCGCGGTTTGGCCCGCATTCTGCGCCAGCAGTGCCGCCGCGGCGGGATCGTCGGAAGGCAGGTTGACGCTCTGACCGGAAGCAATCTCCTGCTCGTCAGTCTGTATCTGCTGCTGCGTCTGAGCCACAGCCGCCAGCAAATCGGGATAGGGGTCGGGATTGACGCGCATCGGAATTTATCCTGTAAGGGTAGACATTTGGATGACGGCGTACATCATGTCATTGATCGTCGTGATGACCTCGGCCGACGCGGAATAGGCGTCCTGGTACTGCACCATGTTGGCCGCCTCTTCGTCCAGCGACACTCCGGAAATCGACGCCAGCTGATCGTTGAGCTGCTGCAATACCAGCGCCGAAGCGCTTTGTTCCGCCGAGGCATTGGAGGCGTTGTTGCCTACGTTGAAGACAATGCCGGAATAGTAATCGGTGGGACTTTGGCCACTGATAATGTTCTGACTGTTGAGGGCGTACATCGCCTCCGCGTTTCCATTGCTGCCCGGCGTGCCATCGGAACTGGCGGCAATCAGCGCGGGATCGGTGATAGCCACGGAAAGATTCGCCGCCGCCCCCACACCGGATGCGGCGGGAGGGTTAAACAAATCGGTTCCCACGTCGCCGTTCAGATCGAACCCACCCACCTGCACCCCATTCACCGCATTGGCTAAGCCGGCCGCCAGGGTATCCAATTGGGTCTGAGTTGCCGGAATCTCCTGGTCCCGCGCCTGTATCGTCCCCCCCAATTGCCCCGACGTGATTTGGCTGGTGATGTCCTTCCCTTGGGAATAGACGTCATGCAGGCCGGAAGCATTGGTCTGGGTTCCGAGCAGGAAGCTCTTTAGGCCGGTCACCAGCGGGGTGCCGTTGCCGGTCGTAAGCGTGACCGTGTTGTCGCTGGGGATTACGGAAACGTCCACCAGGGCCGAGAGTTGGTCGATGGCCTGTTGACGCTGGTCGACGAAAGTTCCCGCACTCTCTCCGACATTCTGCAAGCTGCTGACCTGGCCATTCAACGTCGCAATCTGCGCCGTGAGCTGATTGATCTGGCCTACCTGCTGCACCACGCTCTGGTCCAGGCTGGTCTGTTGCTGGGTCAGGCTGTTCGCGGCGGTGTTGAAGCTGGTGGCCAGGTTGCCCGCCGCGGTCAGCACGCCCTGGCGCAGCGACAAGTCGGAGGCATCGGTGGAAAGCTGGTTGACGCTGTCAAAGAAATTGGAAATCTCAGTCCCGATATCGCTGGTACTGCTGGTGAAGTTGACCTGCACCTGCTGCAGGGCCGAAGCCAGCGCGCTGAACTGGCCCTGAGACTGGGTCTGCTGCTGGATTTGGGATTCGAGGATGGGATCGGTAATGCTCTCGACACTCTGCAGCGTTACTCCGGTGCCGAAGGTGAGGGGATCGACCACCACCGGATTGCTCTCGGTCAGCACCGGTTCTTCGCGGGAATAGCCCGGAGTATTCACGTTGGCGACGTTGTTGGTGGTTACCGCCAGCGCGCCTTGTTCCGCGATCAGGCCGCTCAAGGCGCTTGCCAGGCTGGCGTTGAGACTCGACATCGCTCAGATCTCCCCGCCCTTGAAATCAAAGGCCCGCGCCCGCGCGCCACTGGAAGCCCAGGGTGGACCATAGTTGACACTGGGGCCCGCCAGCATATTCGCAAGCACGCGCAGCTTCCCCCGCGCCCGCGCCAATAATGCGGATTGCAACCGTAAGGCTTGCAAGACTTCGAGTTCGGCGCGCTTGAGGTCTGCTTTGAGTTCGGGTTCGAGTTCGGGTTCGAGTTCCGGCGCGAGCGCGGCCCAGCCGCAAGCGCGACGCGCTCCCATCAGCCGACCGATTCTCGCCGCCGAGGTTGCTGCAACGCCGATATTTTTACCCAGCTGCAGACTCAATTCGACCTGCTCTCGCGTCCCTTGCCCGATCGCAGCCAGATCGAGCGCCAACACGCCGTTGCGGCTGGCGAGCAGGCTGGACTGCAATTGCCGCATCAGTGCCAGACGCGCCCTCTCCAGTTCCGGGGTTCGCCGCAGAATCTCTGCCGAGTCGCGGACGGCGTAAATGGACTCCTCTGAACTCATGTCGCTTCAGGCAAGCCGGTCGATGCGGTGCGGCGGTCTGGCGTTATCCTCAGTGTCTTCCGTTTGTTCGATTTGTTCAGTTTTTTAGTGTGTTCAGTTTTTTCAGCCTCTTCAGCAGTTTCCGTTCCCTCGGCTGGAGGCTCCGCAGAATCTTTTTCCGCGGACGGCTCGCGCCGGCGCGGCTGTCTCTCGCCCGCATCGCGCGCGCCTCGATTTTGTGCGGCAGAAGTCAAACCCACCGGCGCCATTTCATCCCGGTTGCGGCTGCCGGACCGGCCGGCTTTTTCGATCGCCATGCCTTCCGCCCCTGCCGGCCTGCGCCCAGATCACGCCGCCAGCTTCACCACCATATTCGAAAACAGCGCGCCCGCCACCGCCTCCGGATTGGGCCGATAACTCCCGCTGACGACCGCCTCCCGCAGGGCGCTGACTTTCTGCGGCGCCGTCTCCGGCAGCCCGGATAACTGCGCCATCAATCCCTGCACCTCGAGATGGAAGCCCGAAAGCTCGGCTTGATCTTCACCTACAGCGCTCGAACCCAGAGCGTTCGCAGCCGCGCTCGCCGAAGCGGAATTGGCACTCGCCGGCGCTGGGTTGCTGACCCGCTCGCTGTTTGCAGCCGCCTGCGCGTCCTGATTCGAATCGATTCTCATAGCGTGTTTCCTCCGCTGAATTCCCTTGCAATTCAACTATCGGCAAACCCTTAAGAAACTTTAATTTTTGCGCCACCTCGCCCGCCCGTTTTCCCCGGACGTCTCCTCATCCTGTTCCATCGGCATAAGTTAGCTAAAGCTTTAGCGGTTCTGAGAAGCGGCTTATTTCGGTGGCGTGAGACCTTGGTGCGCCGCCTGACTGGCTTCCATGTGCTCGGTGATCAGCTTGGCAATCCCGAAACCGCCGCCCGCCGCCAGAGCCGAGGCCAGAGCCTGGGTTCCCATAGAGTTGTAGTCGTCCTGGCCCGCCATCGCATCCTGGCCGGGAAGTGCGGCAAAGGTCTTTTCCAGAGACTCCAGCACGGTGCCGATCAGCTGCGCTTCAAATTCGCGGGCCGCCTTCGGCCCTGCGCCCAAAGCGGGGGCGGCTCGAGGTGGCAAGATATTCGCCGCCGGCAAAATATTGAAAGTATTGGGCGAAGGACCAGAAGACGAGGAACCGGAATACGAAGAACCAGAAATCGCACTCATCAGATAACCTCCAATTCAGCTTCCAGAGCGCCTGCGGCTTTGATCGCCTGCAGGATTGAAACCACATCGCGCGCGGTTGCACCGATCGCCTGCAGGCGCGTTACCAACTCCTCCACACTGGCACCTTCGTTCAGCTCGATGTTGCGCGCCGGGCTATCCCCCGTCTTGATTTTGGTCTCCGGCAATACCTCAGTCTGCCCTCCGGCCAGCGCATTCGGTTGCGCTGCGGTGTAGGTGGTGATCACCTCAATCGAGAAGCTGCCGTGCAGAATCGATACCGCGCCCAGCCGGACATCCTGGCCCATCACCACCGTGCCGGTGCGCTCGTTGACCACCACCTTCGCCTTGCGCCGCACCTGGACCGCAAAGTTTTCGATGCGCGCCAGCAGCGCGGGAAGGTTGGCGTTGCCCGCCACCGGGATCCCGATTTCCACCCGCCGGCTGTCGATCACCGTGGCCGCCGGCGACGCCAGTTCCCGGTTGATGACCGTGGCAACTTCCTCGACCGTGGTGAAGCTGGCTTCGTTGAGCACGATCGAAACCGCATGCAGTTTCGTGAGATCGAGCGAACTGTCGCGCTCGATCAGGGCTCCGCTGGGGATGCGTCCCACGGTGGGATGATTCAACTGCTTGGAGTTGGCTCCCGCGCCGGCGGCATAGCCGCCGACCACCAGCGGGCCCTGCGCCGCCGCATAGACCTGGCCATCGGCGGCGTAGAGCGGCGTCAGCAGCAACAATCCGCCTTCCAGGCTGCGCGCATCTCCGGCCGAGGAAACGATGACATCGAGCGGCATCCCCGGACTCGCGAATGGCGGCAGGCTGGCGGTGACGAATACCGCCGCCACGTTCTTCACCTGCACCGTGGTTTGCACCACGCTCGGCGGAATCTCGACTCCCATGCGCTGCAGAATGCTGGCCAGCGTCTGAATGGTGAAGTAAGTTTGCTGCTTGTCTCCCGTACCTCTAAGCCCCACCACCAGTCCATAACCGATGAGCGCATTGTTGCGGATCCCCTCCACGCTGGCCACGTCGCGGATCAGCACTTTGTGGTCCGAACTTGGGTGCGCACTCCGGCCCGGACTTTGTTCCGCAGTCTGGGCTGAAACTTGTCCCGCGCTCGGGCCCGCACTCTGGGCGACGGCGCCGGGTAGAAGAAACCCGGCAGGCGCCACTCCGCACAGCGCGAACGCAAAGGCGAAGGCAAAGCCAAAGCCAAAGGCGAAGCAACGACTGACCCGGCGCACGGCGTTCTCCTCGAAGTCCCTAGAAATTAAGTATCCGCAAGATCCATTTCATGACCGGGTTCGGTGGCCGGGTGCTCTCGCTAATGACCCCTTTGCCTTTGACCTCAACCTCCAGATCGCCCACGCTGTTTGAAATCACGGTGTTGGTGGCGTCCAAATCGCCGGGACGGACCAGACCGCGCAGGATCACGGTCTCGCGCTGATCGTCCATCAGGAGTTGCCGCTCCGCCTCGATCACCAGAGTTCCCCCGGGCAATACGGCCACCACCCGCCCGGTGAGGGTGGTGGTCAGCGCGGTAGTCGAAGTCGCCTGCCCCTTGCCGGTCAAAGCTTGCGCCGAGGTTGGGGAAAACAGGTTGGCCACGCCAGCAGTTTTCAACAGACCGGGCAGCGCCGTAACCCCCGAACTAGCCGAAAAATTGCGGCTTGTGGCCACGTTTCCGGTGCTGGTCGACGACAGATTCTGGGCGATGCTGATGGTCACCAGATCGCCCACTCGCGAGGCCTTGTAATCCGCCACCAGATTGGCCAGACGGCCGTTGTCGATCCACAGGCTGCCGGGAGTCGTGGCGGCGGGAACCGGCCCCGGTCCGGTCACGCGATGGATGTAGTCGGCCAACGCATCCCGCTTCGGGGTCGCAGTTTTATCTTTGGGTTTCGCTTCGGCTGCGGAAATGAGCGCGACCACCACCGCGACCATCACCGCAAGCGAGGCCAGCATTCTCCGGATTGTTCTTATCCCGGCTATTATTCTCCCGGCATCGAGCGGCATCTTCACAGGCTCGCCCGCACGCTTCCGGCACCTACTACTTCGGCGCGCAGCGTTCCGGGGGCATTCTTGAACCGTACCCGGACAAATTGGCCGAGTCCACCCGCTTCAAGGCAGGTTACCGGCAACACCATGCGAAGGCCCGCCTGCTCCCAGGTAAGCATCGCGGTCTGTCCGGTCCTGATCAGCCGCGCCGTAGCTCTCACGTCCGCGGACGCAGTTTCCGGCCGTCTCGAAGGAAAAGACTGGGGAAAGGCGTCTGGCGGCGTCTTCTCGCGACTCCAAACCAGAAAGGGAATGCAATCCGCCGGGCGACCGCAGCGCAACCCGAATTCCCAGCGCCCCAAGCCAACATTCCAGCCGGCTTTCAGCAGTTCGAGCGGCGCGTCCTGCGGGATGTTGCCCGAGGCGGCGCAGTCCAGATCCTCCCGCCATCGGCTGCCCGCTGTCCCTTCCGGCGAACGGCCAACAGCCGACAGGAATTCAGCGATCTCCGCACAAGTCTTAACCGCTCGCGCCTGCCGCACCAAAATTCGTTCGGGAATGATTCGTTCGGGAATGATTCGCTCAGGAATGATTTGTTCGGGAATGCCGCGCTCGGTTCCGAAGCCTTCCATCAGCTGGCGAATCTGACTGCCCTCCAGCACGCGCGCGCTTCCCGCCCGAGGCACTGTGCCGAGATTTACCTGCGCCGCCTCGCGATACACCTGCGGACAGGTTCCCGGGGCCAGCAAATCCGCCAGGCTTAGCGCTCCCGGCGCGGCTTCCACCTCTGCTCGCACCACCACCGGGCCGCAAGCCGGCTGGGCGCAGCCCGGTAAAGACCCCGCCGCCAGCCCCACGGTGATCATCATCATCGCCCTAACCAGCCGCTTCATGAAAATCTGCTCCTAGGGGCCGTTATCGGCCGAGATTATTAATGGTCTGCAGCATTTGATCCGCCGCATTCACCACCCGCGAACTGGCTTCATATGATCGTTGCGCCACAATCATATTCACGAATTCGGTGACTACGCTGACGTTCGACTGCTCCAGCATGCCCTGCACAATGCTGCCCAGCCCTTCGCTGCCCCCCGGCGTCCCGACCACGGGATCGCCCGACGCCGTGGTCTGGAGAAACAGATTGCTGCCCGTGCTATTCAGTCCGCCGGGATTGTTGAACAACGCGAGCTGCAGCGAGCCCACCTGCTGCGCCGCCGTCTGCCCCGCCAAAGTGACGCTGACCGTCCCATCGGAACCCACCGTGATCGAAGTCGCGCCCGTCGGAATAGTGATCCCGGGCTGCACCGCGTCGCCATCCTGGTCGACCAGGTTGCCTTGCCCGTCGGTATGAAAGCTTCCCGCCCGGGTATAGGCAGTCTGTCCATTGGGCAAAAGCACCTGAAAAAATCCCTGCCCCTGGATGGTCAAATCCAGAGGATTGCCGGTCTGGCTGAAGTCGCCCTGCAACTGGATTACTTCCGAGGCGGCGGAGCGCGTGCCCAAACCCACCTGCAGTCCGGCCACCACCGTGGTCTGCTGTGTCGCCGCCGCTCCCGGCATGATCAGGTTCTGATAGATCAGGTCTTCGAACTGCAGCCGCCGGCTGCGAAAGCCCGCCGTACTGGAGTTCGACAGGTTGTTGGCGATATTGTCGAGGTTGAGTTCCTGAGCAGTCATTCCGCTGGCGGCGGTGTAAAGCGCGCGAATCATCTTTGCTCTCCTTGGCTTCCGAGCCCGCAGTTTCTATCTCGGCCGGCTCAGACTTTCGGCAGATCCTGCACCGCAATCTGATTAAGCTGGCCGTCGAGCGCACTCAGTGCGCGCGCCAGCATTTCCGTGTTGCGCTGCACCGTGATCAGCTGCACCACGCCTTCGGTCGGACTGACGTTTGAACCTTCGAGCATCCCCTGGCTCACCGAGGTGTCGGCGGCGACCAGTGCGGAGCCCGCCGGTGCGATGTAAGTCGCATTTCCCACCGCGGTCAAATCCGTCTGCGGCGAGAATTCCGCCAAACGCAGCTTGTCGACCAACGCTCCATCCACCGATATCGTTCCATCGGAACTGATGGCGAGATTGCCGGCGGGCAAAATGATTGTTCCCTGCTCGCCGAGCACCGCGTTTCCCTGGCTGGTCACTAATTGTCCGGTGGGCGTAAGGTGGAAGCTGCCATCGCGGGTGTAGAGCGCGCCTTGCGCGGATTGCACCGTAAAAAAACCGCTGCCCGAGACTGCGACATCGAGGGGGTTTCCGGTAGGGATGAGGCTGCCCGCGGTCAGATCCAGCCGGCTGCCACTCAGCACCCCGAAGTCATTGACTGCTGCATTCAATGCATTCGTCTGAACCGCTCCGTTTCCCACCAGCAGAGAACGAAACGTGGTCTGCTCTCCCCGGTAACCGGTAGTCGCCAGGTTGGCCAGATTATGAGCGACTAATTCGAGAGCCTGGGTTTGCGCCGCGAGTCCGGCGCTAGCTGCGTAGTAACCGCTGTCCATGGTGGTTGCTCCGGGGTGAGAGGAGCACGCAGCGTTCCATCACCGATGAGGGTGAAATTGTTGGGTCTCAGCCTAAGTGTTTAGAAAGAAGGGATGATGGGCGGAGAAAGGGAAGAAAATTCTTAGCTTCAAGTAGCGGCAGAGGATGTTTTGCCCGGAGTTTGAAATCGCCCGGCAAAACCTTCCCATCCCACGCACATTCGCGCCCAAGAGACTCTAACTGTGGATCTCGATGCCCACGATGATCCGCTCTTCCTCAAACAAGAAATTGACTTGCAGAGAGGTCGCGTTCCCCATGGAATGACAGCTATAATCTCCGCCTGTAATCACGGTGGGGACCGAGAGCATGCAGCCATCGCCCAGGCCGGAAATTTTATTCTTGAAATTTCCCGCGACCATATTGCAAATTTCGCCCATCGCGTCCCATATCTCGGCTGCCGCTTTCTCCGCGTCAATGCCAAGCATCTTCGACGCCATCCGCGCTCCCGCCCGCGAAGAACACCGGATGGTCAGGACTCCGCACAGCAAGCCCGCCAGTCCCACCATGGCGGTGACATCCAAAACCTCCTCGGGAGGGGGTTCGGACACGGCCTCCAAGTGGCTCCCCAGCATGGTTTCAAACACCTCTTGGGCGGACAATTCCAGCACCGGATGCCAGCTCTGATGGTTTTCGATTGCACTCGAATTGGATGCGTTCAAACTCACGATTTCCCCGCTAATACCGGCAGAATGTGCTCCTTCACCTGATCGGCGGTGAACGGCTTGCGCAGATATCCTTTGGCTCCGGCCGATAACGCCCGCACCACATGGCCCTCGCTGCCTTCGGTGGTAATCATCACCACCGGAACTCCTTTGGCATTCTCGACTCCCGCCAATTGCTTCACGAACTCCAGGCCATCCATGACCGGCATGTTGATGTCGCAAAGAATGATGTCCACCTTGGCGTCTTTCATTACGACCAGAGCCTCCGCGCCGTTGCCCGCTTCGTAGACCTTCTCGATCTCGATGCCTGCCTGCCGCAGGGACCGCTCCACGATTTTTCGCATCACCGAGGAATCGTCCACGATGAGAACCTGCACCTTGTTCATGGTCTCCTCTGATCTTGTCGCGGCCTGCCCTACGCTTCGGCCAAGGGCAAGGGCGCGCGCCTTAAAGGTTATCGGCACATCCTGGCAGGACTTTAAACCGCAGCCGCCGGCAGATGCCAAAGCGGGGGCGCCGCAGGGCTCGAGGCGGCGCCCGGAGCGCGCAGCACCAGGTTCACGGTTTCACGCTGCCGCCCTTCCAGGCGGATCCAGATGTGTTTGCCACAGGCTGCCAGGCGGACTTCCTCGGCTGATACTTTAGTGGCGTAGCTGCCGATGATGCGGGCACATTCGCCGGCATTTTCCAGCCGGTCAAAGACGACATCTTTTGCCGCATAACGTTGCCCTAGCGCCTGCAAACCTTTTTGCAAAATGCTGGGGCACACAAAACACGCCTCCGTGCGATATCCCAGCATCTGCTCGACCGCATAAAGCACCGTGTGGTCAATACTCTCGCTGAAGGCAATGAGAAGGGTTCGCGTGGCCTCGGCAAATCCCACCGGGATCATCTGAAAAGACTCCAGCAGAAAATTGGGAAGCGGAACGAAGCGGCCCGCGGCAAAGGCTGCCGGGCTGGTTTTCAGCACGGGACACGCCCACTGCCGCGCCACCGCTGCCGTGATTTGCAGCTCGCTGGCAAAACCCAGCTGCCGCAGCCAGTCCCCAATTCTGCCTTCGCCGGACGCGCGCTGCCGCTCCAGTGCGGTTCGGAGCTGCGCCGCGGTCAGTTGCTGCCGCGAAAGTAACAGCAATCCCAGCGGAACCCGGTGCGACACCGCCGCCTCCCGGCCCGATCCCGGTGGCTCGCGCCCCAGCAGCTCCGAGAGCGCCCGCTGCAGACAATCCGCCTGGCAATACCACGATCCCCGCATACGCACACCGCGCGGCCGGCGGCGCAGGGGCCACCACACTCCGCGCGACTGGATGCGCCCGCAGCACCCGCACTTTACCGTGGGCTTTTGCCGAAAGTCGCGCCAAGCCACCCTCCACGGCTTCCCGCTCCTGCCCGCCTTATCCATCGTGCCGCCCGGGCGCCGGCGCCTGCGGAGAAACTTCGCTGACCCGCAGACCGTAGTTGCCGTCGATCACCACCACTTCCCCACGCGCGATCAGTCTGCCATCGAGCAGAAGATCGACCGGTTCCTGCACCCGGCGATCCAGTTCGACCACCGCGCCCGGACTCAGATCGAGCACTTCGCGCAGCAGCAATCGCCTCGACCCGAATCGCATGCTCACGGCGAGTTGCACGTCCATCAGCAGATCGAGCGCGCCCGCCGCCGGCCCGGTGCTGGCGGGCGCAATCTCCGGGGAAGAGTCCATGGCGGCTTTCGCCGTTTCGATTTTCGCCGCCTCGGTTTTTCCCGCCCGCAGCTCCGCCACCAGCGCCGCGCTCAAGCCGAATTCCAGCAGCATGCCGGGCGGCGTCTCCGCTCCGGCCTGCAGCCAGAAGCTCTCCGCTGGCGCCCACGAGGGTGCCGCCGCCATCCCTTCGAGACTGAGCTGAATTTCACCCCAGCGCGCTTTGGCGCCGCTCGCCACGATGCCCGAAACCTGGCGCAGAAGTTCGATCACCGACTCCCGGTGGTCGGGCGTGAGCGGCGAGTCGGGCGCCGGCGGCTCGCTCATGAAGGCCTGCCCCAGGCGCAGGATGCTGGCCGGGGACAGGCGAACGCTCATCTCTCCCCGCAGGGCTCCTGCCAAGGTGACGACTACCCACAGATCATCTTCGCTTTTTTCTTTATCATCTCTATCTTTATCGTCTTTATTTTCCGCTTTATCTTTATCTGCGGCTTCGCCTTCGGCTGCCGGCTTAAGGTCCGCGGGCGCTTCCCCGAGGATTTGGCAGGGAACCGGGGCGCCCGTGATCTGCGCGATGACCTGCGAAAAGCTGTCCACCCAGATCTGGACATAGGTAGAGATTTGGACAGATTCAGGCGACTTGCTTTCGGGAGCAGCCGCAGTCGGGTCGGTCATCGCTTGCGAGTCTCCTTTCCCCCGGGCATGACTTCCGTTTGTAGCGTGCGCTCCAGCACCGAGGCCGCACGCGTGTTTCCTGCCCGGGCTGGAGCGGCGCCGAACATCTCAACTCCGGCCACAATCAGGGAAGCCGCCTCGGCGGCGCTGCGCCGCAGCGGCAGCAAGGTTCCCGGAGCCATCCCGGCCAGTTCGCTCACCGCGGCGCTGAGGCCGTTGACCCCCAACTCCACCGGAAACGGACATTGCAAGAGCCGGCGCTGCAGCCGTTCCCGCCACTCGGCCGGCCCACGCGGGCGGCTGTCCATCCATGCCTTGGAGATTTTGCGCAGCAGAGCGTGCGAGAGCGAGACCGGCACGGCCAGATTCAAACCGCCGCGCACCTCGAGCAGGCTGACTTCGAAACTCAGCGAAAGTATCTTTTCGTTGGGCAGCATCAGGCGCTGCGCCAGCGCCAGCTCGATGCGCTCCTCGAAGCTCACCTGAAGCTCGATCGCGTGCCACGCCGCACCCAGTTCGCGGCACACGATGCGGGCCACGCTCTCCACAATCTGATCTTCAATCTCGGTGATGTCGCGGGGTGCGGCGATGCCCTTGCCTTCGCCGCCGAGCAGCAGATCGATGATGGGGAAAGCCACTTTCAGATCCAGTTGCAGGGCGCCGCGGACGCCCATGGGATCCAGTTTGCAGGCGGCCAGATAAGTGGTTTCCGGGATGCGCTCGGTAAACTCGCGGTAGGTGAGATGCTCGGCCGATACCAGGGCGGCGGCAAACACCACCCGCAGATACGTCCCCAGCGCCAGCGTCAGGCTGCGGGCAAAGCTTTCATGCAGCTGGGTGATGGCCGCCAGTTGCTCGCGCCCGATCTGCCCCGCCCGGTGCACGTCCCAGGGTTCGACGTTCGGTTCTTTGTGGCCGGAATCGGCCCCTCCGCCCGTGCGGGCGGCCCGTACCATGGCATCGATTTCCTCTTGGTTCAGTTCGTTCTGCATGCCGCGCCCCTCGCCTGCTTTTTTCTTTTTCTTTTTCTTTTTCTTTCTCTGTTCGTTTACTGCCCGCCCGCCGGTGCCGCCCGGCGGCTGGGCTTCGACGGACTCATCACTTCCTCCAGCCGCGCCCGCAAACGCACCACTGCCAAAGAATGGATCTGCGAGACCCTGGACTCTCCAATGCCAAGCACCGCTCCCACTTCCTTCATCGTGAGTTCTTCAAAGTAATAAAGAGCCAGCACCTGCTGCTCTTTTTCCGGCAACTCGGCGATCACCCGGGCCAGCATTTGCTTCATCTCGGAGCGCATGCAGCGGAAAAACGGCGTGTCTTCCGGGGCGCTGGGCAGATAATCGCAGAGGTCCTCATCTCTGCCGTCCCACGGAGACTCCAGATGAAGACTGCCCACTTCGAGGCCGTCCAACTCGGTGAGCAGCTGCTGAAAGTCCCGCAAATCGAGTTTCAACTCGGCGGCAATCTCGACCTCGGTGGGGGCGCGGCTGAGTTCCATGCTGAGCTTGCGCTGCGCCTCTTCGATTCCCCGGGCTTTGCGCCGCAACTCCCGCGGTCCCCAATCCATCTCGCGCAGGCTGTCGAGTATCGCCCCCCGTATGCGGAACTTGGCATAGGAGCCGAATTGCACGTGTTTGGAGCGGTCGAACTTGTTGAGCGCATCGATCAGGCCAATCACGCCCGCGTGCACCAGATCTTCGAGCGGCACCTGCCGGGGCAGGCGTTCGTGAATCCGCCGCGCCAGATAGCGCACCTGGGGCAGCTGTTCGAGCAGGATGCGGTCGCGCTCCTCTTTATCTTTATCGTCTCTATCACTGTCACTATCTCTATTTCTGTCTCTGTCCTGCCACGCGGTATAGGCTTCGGCTGTGTTCTTGGTCATAACTCCTTTTTTCGCTTCCCCGTTCGGGCTTCGATTTTTCTGTGTCCCAGTCACCGCAAGACTCCGAGCGACTGCACCTCGATCACCGGTGGAACTTCGAGCGGCGAGAGCACCACCACTTTTGGCAGAAAGGGTTCGAGCAGCCGCTTCAGGTGATAGCGCGCCGGAGTCGCACAGAGCAGCACCGGACTGGCCACCGCCACCTGCTCTCCGGCAAGCTTGCGCAGGCCATCGAGAATGCGGCGGGCAAACGGCGGCTGCAGGCTGGTCGCGCCCGCCGGCACTTGCGCGCCGAAGGCGCGGCTCAGTTCCTCCTCCAGGGCGCGATCGAGCGTGACCACGCGCAGCCCCCCGCTCTCTGAAAGCAGTGGCCGCACCAGGGCGCGGGCCAGCGCCTGGCGAGCCGACTCGACCAGCAGCACCGCATTCTTATTGGTCGGCGCGATATCCAGCAGGGTCTCGAGAATCGTCGAAAGGTCGCGGACCGAAACCTGCTCCCGCAACAGCTGCTGCAAAGTCTTCTGCACTTCGCCCAGGCTGAGAACTTTGGGAACCAGCTCCTCCACCAGTTTGGGATGGCTCTCGGCCAGGCGGTCGAGCAGGCGTTTGGTTTCCTGCCGGGTAAGCAGTTCGTGGGCGTGCTGCTTCACTACCTCTGCGAGGTGAGTGGCCAGAACCGAGGTCTGATCCACCACCGCGTAGCCCGACGCCAGCGCCTGATTCTGCAACGCCGCCGGAATCCACACCGCGGCCGCGCCGAAGGCCGGCTCCTTGGTCGCGACCCCCGCCAGCGGGCGCGGCGAGCCTTCCGAACTGATGGCCAGCAGATTGTCCTGGTGAAGTTCCCAGCGCGCCACCTCCTCCCCGCGCAGTGCGATGGTATATTCCTTCGGCTTCAGCCGGACGTTGTCGGTGATGTGAATCGGCGGGACGATGAAGCCCAGCTGTTGCGCCAGGTTTTGCCGCAGGGCTTTCACCCGGGCCAGAAGCTGGCCGCCCTGATTTTGATCGACCAGCGCCACCAGCCCGTAGCCCACTTCGAGACTGAGTTCGTCGAGCTTCAGCAGATCTTCCACCGAATCCTTGCCCGGCTTCTTGTCCCCGGCGGCAACTGCCGCTGCGGCTGCCGCCGCCAACGGCTCCTCGCCGGATTTGGGGGCGCGCCAGGCCAGGAATCCCGTCCCCGCAGCCAGTAGAAAAAAAGAAAACTTGGGCAATCCCGGGATCGCAGCCAGGGCCAGCATCACGCCCGCGGCAATGATTAAGGGCCGGCGCCGCGACAGCACCTGCCGCCCCACATCGACGGAGAGAGTGGCATCGGAGGAGGCGCGGGTGACCACAATGCCCCCCGCCATCGATACCAGCAGCGAAGGAATCATCGTCACCAGGCCATCGCCCACAGTCAGCACCGTGTAGGTCTTCAAAGCCTCGCGAAAGGGAATGTCGAGCTGAAAGACTCCGATGAGAAATCCGGCAATAATATTGATGGCCGTAATAAGGATGGTGGCGATGGCGTCGCGCTGATTGAAGCGGGCGGCGCCGTCCATGGCGCCGTAGAATTCGGCGTCGCGGGCAATCTGTTCGCGGCGGGCCCGCGCCTGGCCCTCATTGATCAGGCCGGCATTCAAGTCCGCGTCGATCGCCATCTGCTTGCCGGGCATGGCATCGAGGGTGAAGCGCGCGGTGACTTCCGCCGTGCGCACCGCCCCGTGCGCTACCACCAGATACTGGATGGCGATCAGGGCCATGAACAGCACGAATCCCACCACGTAGTTGCCCCCGACCACGAACTGGCCAAAGGCCTCGATGACGTGGCCTGCCGCCGATGCTCCCTCATTGCCGTGCAACAGAATCCTGCGGCTGGAAGCCAGGTTCAGCGAGAGCCGAAACAAGGTCAGCAACAAGAGCAGGCTGGGGAACACGGAGAACTGCGAAGGTCGCAGAATTTGTATGGCCGAGAGCAGCACCAGCACGCTGATGGTCATGCTCACCGCCAGCAGCAGATCGAGCAGGAAGCTCGGCAGCGGCACCAGCATCACGAAGATCAAACCCACGGCCGCAATCGGCATCACCCATTCCGAAGCGGCGTTCTTTTTTCGCGAGGACGGAGCCGTCACGGTCGTAGTGGTTGCGGCCATGGCTTATGTCCTCTCCGCCGCGCGGCCGCTGGAGTTTTGGGTGGGCGCGGCCGGATTTTGCGTGGCCTGATTTTGTGTCGGCTGATTTTGGTGAACCTGATTTTGGTTAGCCCGGGTTTGCGCCCGCCAGATGGCCGCCAGAATTTCCGCAACCACGGTGTAAAGCTGGGCTGGAATCGATTGTCCGACCTCGACCGCGCGGTACAGCGCGTGGGCCAAGGGAACGTTCTCGACCAGCGGAATCCCCTGCCAGCGGGCAATTTCCTTGATCTGGGCCGCGATCAGGTTGCGGCCTTTGGCCACCACCACGGGGGCGTCCATGTCCACGCGGTATTCGAGCGCGATGGCGTATTCCGTGGGATTGGTGATCACCACCGCCGCCCGCTCCACGTCCTTGAGCATGCGCCGCCGGCGGCTCTGGCGCTGCAGCCGCCGGATGCGCTGCTTGATGGCAGGATGCCCCTCGGTCTCCTTGAACTCGTCTTTCTGTTCCTGCTTGCTCATCTTCATGTCGTTCTCGTGGCGCTGGCGCTCCAGAAAATAATCCGCTCCGGCCCAAATCAGCAGCACCAGCGAGCCTTTCCAGGCCACTTCAAACATCCGTCCGGTGGCGAAGGCCGCCAGAGTGGTGTGGCTGGCGCGCAGCAGGGCGGGGAAAAATCTCCAATCCCGCACCAGCACTCCGACGGCGAAATAGATGACCACGGTCGTCGGCAACAGAGACTTGAGCAGGCGGCTGAGGGCGGCGAGCGAAAACAGCTGCTCGACGTGGCTTGCCGGATCCAGACGCTTCCAGTTGGGAGCCAGCGCCGAAGGCGCAAACACCACTCCACCCTGGGCCAGGCCGCCAAACGTAGCCACCAGCCAGCTCATGCCGGCGGCCAACGCGACGCCGCGAAATACTCCCAGGCCATTGCGCCACACCGGGACGAACTGCTCGGGGCGGGTCGCCGCCATGGTCAGCTCCTGGCGCATCAGGCTGCGCCACTCGCCGGCAAAGGCGGGCATCTGCCAGGCGCAAAACACGATGGCGGTCATGGCGCCGAGGCCCGCCGTCAGATCGCGGCTGCGGGCGACTTGCCCCTGCTCGCGCGCCTTCTGCCGCCGCCGCGGGGACGCTTTCTCGGTCTTGCTCTCATCCGCCATGAAGGTTTACCGGGCCAGGTGCAGCAGCTGTTCGGAAACATGAATCAGGCGCGTGAACTGCTGGTTGAACAGGCGCGGCCAGTACGCCATCGCCCCCAGCAGCACGGTCAATCCCAAAAGATTTTTCACCGCCAGTCCGATAAACATCACCGGCAGCTGGGGCGACGCTTTGCCGAGAAAGCCCAACGCCACATCGGCGATCAGCGTGGCCACCAGCGAGGGTGCGGCGATCTGCACTCCCGCCAAAAAAATCCCTCCGGCCGCATGCAAAAGGCCGGTGGCGACCCCCAGGGTCACCGAAGCGCTGCCCGGCGGCAGGTAAGCGAAGCTCCGCACCAGCGACCGCAGCAGCCAGTGATGCACATCGAGCTGCAGAAAAATCAGCAGCGCCGCCAGCCGGTGAAACTCCGAAAGCACCGGCGTGTCGGCCTGCGTCTGGGGATCGAACACGTTGGCCAGCGAATATCCGATCTGCACCCCCAAAATCTGCCCCGCCATCAAGGCCGACTCGAACAGAAAGTTCGCCACCAGCCCGAGCAGAAGCCCGACCACGACCTCGCCGACTGCCACCTGCGCCCATTGCCACGATCCCAGCGCCAGCCCCGCCGGCCCCTGCAAGGGGTGCAGAAGAATGGTCAGCAGCAGCGTCAGCCCCGCCTTCACCGGAATGGGCACGGCATCGCTGCCGAGAAACGGGCAGAACACCATCAGCCCGGAGACGCGCGCGCCGGTGAACACCGCAGCCGCCAACAGTTCCTCGAAATGCACCCCGTCCGTCATTTTTCAGGTCTTCGGTCTTCGGTTTCAGGTCTTTGTTCTTAGGTCTTAGGCTTCCGGCCCTCAGGCTCGCCTAAGACCTGAGACCCAAGACCTTTGCTCGGCTTTCGTCCTACTGGCACTAGCCACTGGCAACTGCCTCTCACCGCACAAACGGCCGGAAGTCGGAAAACAGCTGCAGCGTGAACATCCCGATGCGGCGGACCATCCATGGCATCAGCAGCAGTACCGCCGTCGCCACCGCCGCCAGCCGGGGCACGGTCGAGATCGTCATATCCTGCAGCGAGGTCAGCACCTGCACGACGTTGATCAGCAGGCCCACCACCACGGCCGCGATCAGCAGCGGCGCCCCCATCCACAGAGCCGTCTCGATCGTGTGCCGCAGCAGCGCTACAATCTGGTCCGATCCCATTAACGACTCACCCTGTGTTCCCCTGTGTTTAAGTTTTCCGATTTTGCTTTTGTCTCTGTCTTTATGTTCCTGCTCTGCCACTCAGGCAAAGCTCTTCATCAGCGACCCCACCAGCAAATTCCAGCCATCCACCATCACG
Organism: Acidobacteriaceae bacterium; assembly: GCA_003131635.1. GTDB lineage: Bacteria > Acidobacteriota > Terriglobia > Terriglobales > Acidobacteriaceae > Sulfotelmatobacter. Next base: position 103,166 of record PKVZ01000071.1, on the reverse strand, counting down.
AACAGCAAAATCTTCAGCGGCGTCGAAATGATGACCGGAGGAAGCTGCATCATGCCGATCGACGTGGTCACCGCCGCCACCACCAGATCGATCACCAGAAAAGGCAGAAACAACGCCACCCCAATCTGAAATCCGGTACGCAGCTCGGAGACGATGTACGCCGGCACCACCACCCGCATGGGCACGTCCTCGGCTCGCGCCGGACGCGGCGCCCCGGCCAGTTCGAGAAACAGCGCCAGATCTTTTTCCCGGGCGTACTTGAGCATGAAGTGGCGCAGCGGCGGCGCCCCGAGTTCCACCGCGTCCATCGCGTCCACCCGGCCCTGCTGAAAGGGCACCACCGCCGCCTGATAAATCGATGCCCCCACCGGTTGCATCAGGAAGTAGGTCAACACCAGCGCGAGGCCGATCAGCGTCTGGTTGCTGGGCGCGGTCTGCGTGCCCAGCGCCTGCCGCAAAAAATGGAACACGATCAGCAGCCGGGTGAACGGAGTCAGGGCCACCAGCAGCGCGGGCAAAAGCGTCAGCAGAGTCAGCAGAACTACGATGTTCCATGGCACCGAGCCACTGGCGCCGCCCAGTCCAGTCCAGTTCAGGCCGGATACATGCTTGGGACGGAACGCCGCGAAGGCGATGACCGGGGCAACCCGCGGAAATATGTTCGTGAACATGTTCGTCAAAGGCCGCTCAACATTTTTCGTTCCCCCGATTTTCCCCAGGCTTTTCCTCACACTCGACCCCGAACCGCGGCGGGCACGATTCCGCTTCGTCGTCCGTCCGGGCTGCGGAGTCCTGCAAGCGCGACAGCAGCACCAGAGACGACGAGGTCCCGCCCACCAAAAAGCGCGTCTTTTCAAACTCGACCACCGCCACGAAACGGCGCTCCCCCAGCGGCAAACTCTCGCACAGCCTGAGCCGCTTGGGAGCGCGCCGGCTGATCCGCAGCAGGCGATCCCATAACGCCATCAGCTGCGACCGCAACCCGCTCGAGGAAAACTGCATTGCCCGTGTCGCCATAAAACTCACCGTCCCGGCCGACCGATCCCCCGCCCCCGCCCGCTTCAAACCAATTCCGTGAGCCGCACCGCTAGATTGCCGCCCACTACCTCAAACTCGATCCAGCCAATCGGCGTGGCATTCAAGCACAGGGGAACATCCCGCCCCACGCGCCAGTGCGCATTCACGATCGAACCTTTGTGCAACTTCAACAGGTCCGCAATCTTGAAGTCCGGCACGGGCAGATCGACCGTGAGTTCGCAGCCCAGACCCAGCACCGGCTTCCACAAAGCATCCGGCTGTGAGTCCGCATCCGCTGCCCGGACCGCGGCCCCGCCAGCTTCGTTCGCCGGCTTTTCCGCAGTTTGCGCTGGAGCCGTTCGCGCCGCCGTTGCCATTTCTCCCCCTGCCGGTGCTCATCGCTGAATCAGGAACTCGGTAAAATACACTTCCTCGACCGCCAGCCGTGGTATTCGCTCCTGCAGCGCGCGCAACACGTCCGCTTTCAACTTCGTCTTTCCCTTTTCATCCTGCAGATCGTCGACCCGGGATTGCGCCAGCACACTCAGGATGGTGTCCCGCACCTCGGCGACGGGCGGCGCATTCTCCCCTTTTCCCAGCTCCCGTCCCAACCCCAGATCGATGCCCACCCGCAGGTAGGACCTTTGATCGGGACCTGCCAGGTTCAAAACAAAAGTTTCCAAATGCAGCGTGCTCTTTACCGGCGTACTCGTTCCCGACGTGACGGAGTCGACGCTGCGCGTGCTCCAGAACCGGGCGCCTGCCGCGGCCAGCGCAAGTGCCAGTACGAAGAAAAAAAATCGTCCCCAGCCCCTGGGTACTTCCTTGGCGGAGTTTTTTTTTGTGGGCACTGGCTTGGGAAAAAGCAATCGCGTTGCCGCGGGGGAGCACGAAGGGGAGGGGTGCGGCGAGACGCGAGCGCTCAACCAACGGCCCGCTAATCAGCCCGATAGATCAAACAACCGCCCATCTTCTGGGCAATCTTTGCCCGCTGACGCTTGCGGAAGTTCTCCTCATCATTGATTGTGCTTAGGAGAAGCTCATTAGAACTTTCTTAGGCTCGCAGAATTCCTCTCCGGCGGCTGCGAGCCGCCGGAGACCGGCAACGGATTAGACGCTTCCGCAAGGCTCCTACTGCTTGAGAGCGATTGTGTCCTGCGTGATCTGATCGAACGTAGTCACCGCTTTGGCGTCGGCTTCAAAACCACGTTGCGCGACGATCAAATTGGCGAATTCAGTCGCAATATCCACGTTCGACAACTCCAGCGATCCACCCGAAAGTGTTCCCAAACTGCCCGCTCCCGGAACTCCAACTACCGCTGGACCCGAAGCCAGCGTCGGAGAGTAATCGGTTGTGCCATCCAGCTGCAGTCCGTTGACGTTGGCAAAATTCGCCAGCGCTATTTGTCCCAGGGCCTGCGTCTTGCCGTTGCTGAACGATCCCGTGATCGTGCCATCCCCGCCAATCGTGAAGTTCACCAGCGAACCGCTGCTGCTGCCATCCTGGTCGATCGCCGAAGCTGAACTCGGCGCCGCTACCTGCGCGATCAGCGGGTTGGTCCCGCTCAGCACATTCCAGTTGAAGGTCTGGTTCGTGGCGCCGTCCGCGAAGCCGGTAATCGGTATCGCCGTGACGTTGGCCAGCGTGAGCGGCGTCGTCGTCACCGTAATCTTGTCTCCCGCCGCGAACGCCGTCGAGCCCGCCGCAATCGTAAAATTCAGTTGGCCGGAGGTGAACGGAGTTCCCACCGTAGCCGTTCCCAATGCGCCCGTCACCGATCCCGTCACCGTAAACTGCGTCGCACTCGTCGCCGTCATCGTAATTACCTGCGGAACGCTCCCTGCGTCCACCCCCAATCCGGAGACGGTTCCGTTTCCCGTATTTCCTGCCGTGTAAACCGGATTCCCCGCTCCTCCCCCGGTGCCAATCAGCACTCCATTTCCGTTGAAGGTCAGCGTGCCCGTCGCCAAAACCCCCGTCGGAGGAGCTCCTCCTGCGCCTGGGTTCAAATCTCCCGGCGGAATGTTGAGACTGTAACTCCAGGTATTCGGCGCCGTATTGGTGAAGTTATAAGTCAACGAATGACTGGCTCCCAAGGAGTCGTAAATCGTGACCGGCGTGGAGAACGTCGACCCCACTCCTGCGGCGGCATTTAAATTCGCCGTCACGTCCACGTTGGCCGTGGCCGTCGGCGGACTGATCGTCCCCGCTCCCAGTTGCAGCGGCGCAATGCCCGCCCCGGTGTTCACCACCCCATTCACCGCCGGGTAGCCCAGTACCTGTTGCCCGGTGGAGCTCACCAGGAAATTGCTCTCGTCGGTGGAAAAGTCCCCCGCCCGCGTGTAGTCGATCACGCCATTGGAACCTTGAACCGCGAAAAAGCCGTCGCCTTGAATCGCCACATCCGTGGGCACTCCCGTGGAACTGATGCTGCCTTGGGTGAACAGCGAGGGCATCGAACCCACCTCCACTCCAGCTCCTACCTGAATCGGATCGCCCGCCCCGGTCGTTCCCAGGCTCTGGTAAAACAAGTCGCTGAACAGCACGCTGGTGTCTTTGTAGCCCGTGGTGTTCTGGTTGGATAGGTTATTGGCAATGGCCGACAAGGCTGTGGATTCGGCCGTGAGTCCGGAGAGTGGAATAGAAAAATCAGGCATTTAGAACGCTCCTTGGATCTTGCTGGGGATGGCCCCGGCGGTTGCACCGGTCAGTGCGGATATTGACGGTGACGCAAAGGTGGACAAAGTTGTCGCAGCCGATTTTGTCGCAGAGGATGAGATCGGGCTGGAAGGAATGGACGTCAGTGCGGAATTCGCCGCTAACATCGCAGCCGCCGCTCCCGAAGTGCTTGAAGCTCCCGTCGCCGGTGCGGATCCACCCGTGGCGCCGGTGGTGCCCGTGGCCGGCACGAACCCTTGCAACAGCGTGTAAATCGACGTCACCTCGCTCAGCTCGCTGAACTGCGCCAGCTGTCCCACAAACTGCGAAGGGTCGACCGGAGAGGTCGGATCCTGATTCTGCAGCTGCGCCACCAGCAATTGCAGAAACATATTGTTCAGGCTCTGTCCACTGGGCAGGCCGGTGGTGGTGCCGGTGGTGGGAGCGGTGGGAACAACCGGACTCGTACTCATAATAATTTCTCCTTCAAGCAAGAATGCTGAGACTGTTACCCGCGCCCCCAAATCCCCCGAGGGGCGCAACTTCCGGCGCATCCGCCGCCAGCGCTTCCGGCGACCCATAATTTGCAGCCGCCGGAGCCGGAACAAAAGAACGCTGCTGCCCGTCGCCCCCGCCGGAGCTTTGGTTCGAGAATGAAAATCCCTGCGAGTAACTGACACTGCTCAGCCGAAGATTCTGCTGTTGCAGATTATTCGCAATGGCCGGCATATCGTTCGCCAGCATTGCGCGCAAGTCGCCTTTTTCGCTTCCAATCGTCAGCCCCACATCGCTGGCGTGAACCACGGTTCGAACCTCGACGTTGCCGAACGCGGAAGTATTCATGCCTACACGCATCTCGGATTGGCCCACGCGATCGACCATTTGCGCCATCTGCACTGGCCCCAGCGCAGCCGTGGGCAGTGCCTGCGGAGCTGCCGGGACCGAGCTTGCGGGGCCGGCGGCGCCTGCTCCAGGGGGCACACTCGGCTGCGGCAGGGGAACAGTGGCGGCTTGCGCGGCCGCGATCCCAGCCACTGGAGCCGAGGTCAGTGCTGCCGCGGCCTGCGCGATGGCCACGGATGGAGCCGCCATCGTCGACTCCGCGTGCAATAGTGGTCCCGCTTGCGAACTCCCACTTGCACTGGCGGAGAGTGAATCCTTGGTTGCTTGCGATGCGATTGGCTGCGCTGCCGGCTGAACCGCGTTGCTCTGCAATCCGGCGCTCTGCGAATTCGCGGCTGCCCCAACGGAATTGGCTGTGATGCCAGTGCGACTGGCAGTGCTGGCGGCGGGAAGAATCATCTTTGGCAAAGCCGACGCCGCAGCTTCCGTGCCCGGTCCCAGACTGGACGATGGACTGGGAAAGAAAACTGAAAACGGGGACTGGCTCGCGATCTGCGATCCAGTGCCCGGCGACCCATTGCCCGCCGCCGGTTCGGTGGCTAAAGCAGATGTCGAAACTGAACTCGCACTTGGTCCGCGGACACTGGCCAGAGCGGGAGCCGTCACCCTGCCAGCAACCGGCCGCAACGCACTCTGGCTGAGCGGCGGAACTTGAGAGCTTACGACAGATGACGCGGCTGCCGGCGCACCCGCCATCGCGGAAAGCAGGTTTCCGATTTCCACGGGCGGCGGGACATTACTTTGAGGCTCCGAGCTGGCCGCCACCGCTGGCGAATCGTTTTCTGGCGCCGTCTGCACTTGCACCGGCAGTTCTTGCGCGACCTGATCCTGCGCGACCCGATCTTGCGCAAGTTGATCTTGAGCAACCTGATCTTGCGCGGCTTGGAGATTCGCGTTCAGTAAGGACTGCGCTCCGGCAAACGAACCGGCCTCGGGAAGTGCACTTGCGAGCAGAACCGGGGGAGCGGTCGCGCCTGCAAAGCGAGCCCCATTCCCCGGAATGTCCGAAGAGGCGTTCCAGACCGCGCCTGCGGAAGGCAATTCGCTGGTGCTGGTGCTGATGAATGAAAGCTCCGACAGTTGCGAATTCCCAGTCACTGCAGTCGGCTCCGTCGCCCCCAACTCATTCTTCGAATGATTCGGCTGACTGCCTGACGCAGCGCTGGATGAAGATGAAATGGCCGCTGAGTCCGGCGGCGCGGAGGCCGGGAATACAACAAGGGGCTGCGCGTTGCCAAGCAAAGCGTCTGTAGGGGCAGGCTTGGCCACGCTGCCGACCGATTCGTTCAGCGCAGGCTCCGGAGTCGCCAGCCCCGGGAGTGCAGGAACGCTTTCTTCAGCCGCGCCGTTATTTTGCAACGATGCGGCTCCTGCCAGGCTGGTTTGCGAACCGGACCACGCCACTTGATTCGCGGCAAGAACCACGGGCACCGGAGCCACATTATTATTCGTAATCGTCGAACTCGCAGCGCTCAGTGGCTTCCGCGGCTGCAGATTGACCGTGGCTCTCGCCACTACGTTACTCGCTGCGATGCTGCCCGCCGTGCTTCCATCTGGAACTGGCTCGGTCGATGGCCCAGTCGACGATCGCTCAGTCGACGATGGCTCGCTTGATCCCAACGATGCCGTGGACAATCCTTGTGCGGCGGCCAGCGTCGAGGCGAAACCGCCCGTTCCGCGCTGGCCTGCAACCGGTTGAGCCAGAGCGTTCGCCGCCGGCAGCGCCGAGATAGAAATGCTGTTCGAGATGGATTCCAGTATTGGATTCACAGCGCTTTTCCCGCCAAGTCCGCGGGTTCGCTGTGGGTCAATGCACTCCGGTAGCCACCAACACGCGCCGGCCCTAAAGCTGAGAAATGTTGCCAAAGGCCTTCGATTCAAGCGAATCTGACTTTTGCCGATGGAGTGAGAAACCGTCGCGCCACCCGAGCTAGGCAAAGTGTGACCACGTACCCGGCAAACTTTAGCTACGCCGCAGGTATTCTCTCCGCAGAAGAAACAGATCGTCCAGATCGCGCTGCTCCCGCCGCGCAGCTTCTTGCTGGTACAAACGGAGTTGCTCATCGCGCACCGCTTCCATGGTTTCGCGGTTGCGCCGCGCCTGCTGGAAGATTTCGCGCTGCTGCTCGCGCAATTGTTGCAGCCGCACCAGCTGTAATTCGAATTCCCCCCGGAGCCGCAGCAGTTCGGCCTCACACTGCAATCCGAATCGCAGCTCGGCCGCCGTCATTCCCACCCCCAGTGCCCTCGCCTGTTCGCCCCGCAGCGCCTGCCGCCGCGCGTCGATGGTTTCGATCACATGCTGGCCTCGCGCCACCTGCTGGTTGGCGGCGCGCAGCCGCAATTCCTGCTGGTGCTCGATGCTTTGGCGAAAGTGCAGAATGGCTTCGAGCGGAAAACGGAATGCCATGATCTTTCCCGGTAACCCCTCAACCCGCTAACGCCTCACCCCGGCAGCGCCAGCAATTTTTCGATCGTCTCCCCGAGCGGCGCCGCTTCGCCCGGCTTCTGCATCAGAAAATGGTCGAGTTCGGGAATCAGCAGCAGAGCCTTGTCCAAAGTCGAGTCACTGCCTTTCTGGTAGGCCCCAATCCGCACCAGGTCCGCCGACGCGGCATACGCCGCCAGCAGCCGCCGCAGGGTTTGCGCTTTCTGCAGGTGCGGCGCGGACGCTACCGCCGACATCAGCCGGCTTACGCTGTTCAATATCGCGATCGGAGGATAGTGGCTGCGCGCCGCCAACTGCCGGTCCAGCATGACGTGCCCGTCGAGCAGCGCCCGGGCTCCATCCACCAGCGGATCCTGCTCGTCGTCGCCTTCCATCAACACCGTATAAAACGCTGTGATACTGCCCTGGCTGAACCTTCCCGCGCGTTCGATCAAGCGCGCCAGCAGGGTGAAGCAGGAAGGCGTGTACCCTTTCGCCGTCGGCGGTTCGCCCGCCGCCAAACCGATCTCGCGCTGCGCCATGGCCAAACGGGTCAGCGAATCCACCACCAGCAGAACCTGCCTGCCCCGGGCGCAGAAATATTCCGCCACCGCCGTCGCCGCCAGCGCCGCGCGAATGCGCAACAGCGGAGATTGATCGGAGGTCGAAACCACTACGCAGGAGCGCCGGCAGCCTTCCACTCCCAGAGTCTCCAGAAAGTCGCGCACTTCACGGCCGCGCTCACCCACCAGCCCGAGGACGGTGAGGTCAGCCCCGGTGTTGCGCGCCATCATGCCGATCAGCGTGCTCTTGCCCACGCCGCTGCCCCCGAAAATCCCGACACGCTGTCCCCGCCCACAGGTCAGAAAAGCATCCACCGCGCGAATCCCGCAGCTTAGGGGTTCGCGTATCGGCACCCGGGCGAGCGCCAGCGGAGCCGCCGCATCGAGCGTCCGGTATTCGCGTCCGCGCACCGGCCCCAGCGAGTCCAGAGGTTCGCCCGCGCCGTCAATCACCCGCCCCAGCAGGCCATCTCCCACCCGAATGGCCGGGCGCGCTCCCCAGCTAGAGACCACGTCGCCGTTGCGCACTCCGCTCGGCGATTGCAATGGCATGGATAGCACAGTCGTGCCGCGAAATCCCACGACTTCTCCCGGCATCACCCGCCCCTTGGAATCGGTAATCTCGCACACTTCCCCGACCGAACAGAAAGGTCCGCTCGACTCGACCAGCGGCCCGATCACCTGGGTCACGCGCCCCCGCCAGCGCAATTCCGCGCAAGTCTCCAGCCGGGCAGAGTAGGGCGCCAGCAGTTCTTCCGCTTCCGCGCTCATCGATTCCCCTGCGGCCGCGCCGCCAGCAAATCCATCAGGCCCTGCTCGATCTCTTTCAGTTGCACTTCCAGACCCAGCTCGGCGGTTCCCATGGAGGTTCGTAGCCCGCACTGCTCCGGCCGCAGGCTGGGATCTTCGACAATTTCCGGCAAGTCGCCCGCATCCACACGCGAAGCCAGGTAACGCCGCCACTCGGGCGCCCGCTCGGGATGCACCAGAAGCGCGACGCCGGTCGAGCCTTCGATTTTTTCCAGCGCCACCCGCACGATCCCCATCAGCAGCAAAGGATCCACCTGCGCCTCCCGGTGCAATACCTTGCGCGCAATGCTCATCGCCAGGCGCACCGCTTCTTCTTCCAGTTTCTGATAATAGGTGGCGCGCTCGCGGGCGAAATCCTTGAGGGCCTGCGCCACCGCTGCCCGCTCTCCCGCCAATTGTTCCTCGAACTTTGCCCGGCCCTCGGCAACGCCCTGCTGGCGGCCCAACTCGCGCACTTGTCTTTCATGGTCCGCTCCCCGGGCCGCTAGCGCCGCGGCGTCCAATTCGCTCCCGCCCGGTGCCGGACGCCCCACCAGCGTAAAGTTGCGCTGGCCGGGCGCAGCCACGGCCTCGCTGTAGGGGAAGGGCGAGGCTTCCAGCGGCTCGCGGTTTGCAGCCGGAAGAACCGGAGCCCGGCTAGGTGACGAACTCATCGTCCCCCTCCGAGTTCAATGACAGCTTGCCTTCCGCCTCCAGTTTGCGCGCGATCGCCACCGCTTCCAATTGAGCCTTGTTGATTTCTTTCGACTTTACCGGCCCCAGCACTTCCATATCTTCTTTCAGCATCTCCACCGCCCGCGACGACATGGACTTGAAGATATAGTTCTTCAATTCTTCCGACGCGCCGCGCAGGGCCGTCGCCAGAGTCTTCTTATCCATCTGCCCCAGCAGTTCCCGCACCCCGGTTTCCGGCACCGTCAGCAGATCTTCAAAGGTGAACATCAGGTTGCGGATGGAAAGCGCCAGCTTGGGATCCTCCCCTTCGATCGCCTCCAGGATGGTTTTGCCCGAGGCCGGATCCAGCCGGTTCATCAGGTCCGCCACCCCGCGCAATCCGGCGTAAGCCCGCCGGGTTTGCTCCCCCAAGGCCTCCAGCCGCTTGTTCAGCACCACCGACACGCGCTGCGCCATCTCCGGGGAGAATTGCCGCAACTGCGCCAGCCGCTTGATGGGCTCGGCCCGCAACTCTGCGGGCAGCCGCATCAGTACCAGCGACGCCTGCTTCGACTCCAGGTGGGCCAGGATCAGCGCGATGGTTTGCGGGTGCTCCCCGGCAATGAACTTGGCCAGCTGTTGGGGATCGATTTTTCGCAGCGAATCGAGTTTCGCGCCGCTCACCTCCGCTGCCTGTGTGACCTGGCGCAGCAACTCGGTCGCCCCTTCCTTGCCAAAGGCTTTTACCAGCAGCTTGTTGGCATACTCCGTCCCCCCCTGGCTGACGTAGTCTCCCGTGATCACCAGCCGTTGAAACTCCTCGAGCACCATCAAAGCGGTCTCCGGATTGACGAAGTCGAGCGCGGTAATCTCCTGCGTCACCTGCTCCACTTCGGCGGGCGGCAAATGACGATAAATCTGGCTGGCCGCGTCTTCCCCCAGCAACACCATCAGGATGGCTGCCTTGCGCAGACCGGTGGGGGGAGGCGTGGTCATTTGTCCTGCTCCTCGCGCACCCAGGATTCCACCAGGCGGCTGGCTGCGGCAGGCTCGGCTTTTACCTTGTCGGTCAGCAGCTTCTTCAGTTCGCTGGTGCGCTGCCCGCCGGAAAGGAGCGCGCCCGGCTGCTCCAGCGCATTCAGGGTTCCGGATCCAGCCAATGTTTGGGACGAATTGTGGGCCGAGATTTTTTGCGGCAGCTCGCGGAAGGCAGCCATCGCCTGCTTCTTCACCGGCCGCAAAATCAGGAAGTAGACCACCGCGAACAGCGCGGCCAGCCCGGCGTAGCGCAGCGTCCACAGCCAGGGCTCCAGCAGCCGGCGCCAGTGTTCGGTTTTGGTGGGCGTGGGCGGGCTTTCGAGCGGCAGCTCCTGGAAGGAAAGATTCTCCACCGCCAGCACGTCGCCGCGCTCCGTATTCACCCCGATGGCGGCCCGCGCCAGTTGCTCGATTTCCTTCATCTCGTCGGCCGTCCGCTTGCGCCGGGTGCGGGTGCGCTTGCCCGCCTGTTCGGTCCACTCCACGGCGTCGTCCACCAGCACCGCCGCCGCGATGCGGCGCACCCGGCCCGCCGGCTCCACGCTGCGGTGAATGCTTTTGCCGATGGCGTAGGTGGTCGAATCCGATTTCGAGGTGGAATGCTCGGCGCTGGCTGGGGTTACTGGAGACGGGGTTACCGGAGCCGGAGTTGCCGGGGTAGTGCCGCTGGGGGCCGGGGTGGCGGCGGGAACGTTGCTGGCCGTGCCCGGCACGCCCGCCGGAGCCTCGCCCGTCGAGCTCTCCTCGGAATGCTCCTGGGTGAGCGCCGTCGCCGTCTTCGGGTCGTAAGTCTCTTGCGTCTCCTCGCTCGTTCCCAGGTCATACTCCACGTGCACGCTGGCCCGTACATGATCGGCTCCCACCACCGGTTCCAGGGTATGCACGATCGTCTTGGCCAGCTCTTCGTCCGGAGCGTAGGTGCGCCCACCCTCCCGCCCGTGCAGCAGCGGAGTGTTGCTGTCGGCGTCGACCACGGTTACATTTTCCGGACGCAGCCGGTCGACCGCGCTGGCCACCAGTTGCGGAATCGCCAGTTGCGCCTGCTCCGACAATCGTCCGCTGCGGGTCTTGAGAATCACCGCGGCCTTGGCCTCGTGCTCCTGCTCGGTGAACAGCGACTCCTCGGGAAGCACCAGATGAACCCGCACCCCTTCCACTTCGCTCAGCGTCGCCAGGGTGCGCTCCAGTTCGCCTTCGAGCGCGCGCTGATAATTCACCTTTTCGGTGAAGTCCGATCCCGCCCAGTTGGGGGTGTCGAACAATTCGAATCCCAGGCGGGCGCTGCGCGGCAAACCGGCCGCCGCCGTCTCCAGGCGGCTGGCGTCGAGCTTGTCTTCGGGGACCAGCAGACTCCCTCCGTCGGGAGATATCTGATGCGGAATATTTTTCGCCGCGAGCTTCGCGCCCAGCGCCTGCGCATCCTCGGGCCGCAGCCCGGAATACAGCGTCACGTACTTCGGCTGCCCCAGCAGGGTCACAAACACCCACAGCGTCCCTCCTACCAGCGCCACGCCTGCTCCGATCCACAGGCGTTGATAGAAGCTGAGACCCTTGAAGAACACTCCCAGGCGCCCGAGGACATCTTCGAAGGACTGCGGTTTGTCGTCGGCCATGGTTTGCCTGCAAGGACGGTGATATCAGTGGACAGTGCTCAGCTTGCGGTTCTTACTGCCAACTGGCAACCGGCAACTGGCAACTGAATTTCCTTAGAACTGCATGCGCGAAATCTCCTGGTAGGCGGAAACAATCTTGTTTCGCACCTGCATCATGAGCTGAAACGATAGGTCGGCCTTCTCCACCGCGATCAGCGCGGTATGCACATCGCCGCCGCTGCCTTCGAGCACTCCGGCGACTTTGGTCTCCGCCTGCGATTGCAACTGTCCCATCTCGCCCATCGCGCTCTGCAGGCTATCCGCGAACCCGCCGCTGGACGCCGCCGGAAACCCCGCCGCCGCGCTCTCGATCTCGGCGGGAAGAATGCGCAACGAAGATACCGGGCTGCTCATGGGCTGGTCCTTTACTTTTACTTTTACTTTTACTTTCTAACTGCTGCTTTATTTTCTAACCGCTAAGTCAGAATCTGCAGCGACTGCTGCAGCATGCTCTTCGCCGCCTGCACCGCCGCGGCATTCAGCTGATAGGCCCGCACCGCGCTCAACAAGTCGGCCATCTCCATCGTCGGATTCACGTTCGGATAAGTCACGTACCCGCCGCTATCCGCATCCGGATGCCCCGGCTCATATCTCCGCGGCAGCGGCGAAGTGTCCGCCACCACCCGCTCCACCCGCACCCCTCCGTCCGGAACCGCCTTGCGCAGACCCGCCAGCAGCAGCTGAAATCGCGGCATGGGCTGGGCCCGGAACACCAGCATCTGCCGCCGGTACGCCCCGCCCTGGGACGTCCGCGTGGTCTCCGCATTGGCCATATTCGCCGCCACCACCTCGGCCCGCCAACGCTCCGCTCCCAGCGCCGAACCACTGACTTCGAGCATGCCAAACAGATTCATGACGATGCGCCTCCTGAGTTGATGGCCTGCGATATAGTCTTGAACTCGTCCTTCAAAAGCTGCACTCCCAAATTGAACTTCATTTGCGTCTCCGCCAGCAGCAGGCTTTCGCGCTCCACGCTGACGTTATTGCCATCGGGACGCTGCAGCAATCCCCGCACCGTCCGCGCTACCGGTGCGTAAGCCGCATAACTCAAAGTTGCGCCTGTCCCGTCCCACTCGCTCCCCAGGTTGGCCCGCGCCAGCTCCGCCCGGAAGTCGAGATCGCGGGTGCGGTAGCCCGGGGTGTCGATATTCGCCAGGTTCGCGGCGATCAGCTTGTGGCGGGCTACGTTCACGTCCAGAAAGCGGCTGAGCGCCTCGGTCATCGGATCGTCGATCATCATCGCCCTGCCCCCGCTTTAATCATTCCGCTTCAATCATTCCGCTTCAATCATGCACATAGCTGCTCCAGCTGGGCAGCCCGTAGCAGCGGATCTTATTTCGCACCGTGCGCAGACTCACGCCCAGCAGCTCGGCGGCGCGCGAGCGGTTGCCCCGCGTGGCTTCGAGCGTCATTTCGAGCAGCTTGCGCTCCATGTTTTCCAGCGACACCCCCGGCCGCAACTGATCATCGCCGCGATCGTCGCCCACCCGATCGCCGCCCAAGCGATCGTCCCGCAACTGATCGCCGCCCGCATCGCCCCTCGCCGCCGCTTCGGCCCGATCCCACGCCGAACCTTCCAGGCCTTCGCGTCCGATTTCCGTGCCGGTGGCTAACGCCACGGCGCGGCGCACGCAGTTTCCCAGTTCGCGCGCGTTGCCCGGCCAGACGTGCGTTTCCAGGCGCTCCAAAAATTCCGCGCTCAGCCGCAAGCTCTTGCCTTGCGGGGAATACAGCCGGGCGAAATGTTCCGCCAGTTCGCGGATGTCTTCCCCGCGCTCCCGCAAGGGCGGCAGGCGCAGAGCGATCACGTTCAAGCGGTAATAAAGGTCGGCGCGAAATTTTCCCTCCCGCACCATCTCCGACAGCGCCCGGTTGGTGGTTGAGATGACGCGCAGATCGACGTGCACGCTGCGGGTGTCCCCCAGACGGTCAAACTCCCGCTCCTGCAGAACCCGCAACAGCTTCGGTTGCAGCCCCAGAGGCATTTCGCCCACCTCATCGAGCAGCAGCGTTCCCCGGTGGGCCAGTTCAAAACGGCCAGGCTTGGCCATGACGGCTCCGGTAAAGGCGCCCCGGGCGTAGCCAAACAGTTCGCTTTCGAGCAGGGTCTCGGGAAACGCGGCGCAATTCAGCGCCACAAACGGACGATCCCGGCGGGGGCTCAAACGATGGATCAGCCGCGCCACCAGTTCTTTCCCGGTGCCGCTTTCGGCTTCGATCAGCACATCGGCATCGCTCGCTGCCGCCTGCCGCGCCCGGTCAAGCGCCCGCAGCCAGTTGGGAGCGTGGCCCGCGAGGCTCTGCGCCGCCTCGGCCTGAGTCCGCGCCTGCGCCAGGATTCGCTCCGCCGCCTCTTCCAGCCGTTCAAACGACACCGGTTTCACCAGATAGTCGCAGGCCCCGCCCTTCATGGCGGTGACGGCATCGGGAACGCTGGCAAATGCGGTCAACAATATCACCGCCGTGTGCGGCGCCAGCAGCCGCGCCTCCCGCATCACCGCAAAGCCGTCCTCTCCCGCCATGCGAATGTCGGTCACCACCAGCGGATGCAGGCCGCGGCGGAATTTTTCCAGCGCCTCGCCGGCATTCGCCGCCGTGTCCACATGCCAGTCGCGCCGCAGGAAGTGCGCTTCGAGCGCCGCCCGCATCCCCGCTTCGTCGTCGACCACCAGCACTCGATTCATCCCGCCACCTCTTGCCGGAATTCTTCCGGCAACGGAAATGTCAATGTAAAGCACGCCCCCATGCCCGCACGGTTCCCGGCGGCGAGCGACCCACCGTGTTGCTCGGCAATCTTGCGGCACACTGCCAGCCCCAGTCCCGCTCCGCCGGGGCGCGTGCTGAACCCGGGTTCGAATATCTTGGCGGCTTGCGCCGGCGTAATTCCCGGTCCGGTGTCGCTTACGCAAATCGACACCGCCCCGGCGGCCCCGTGATCGATCTGCTGTCCGGTGACTTCGACCCAGCCCCCGCCCGGCATGGCGCGAAGCGCGTTGAGGAATAAATTCAGCAGGACCTGCTCCAGACGATGCCGGTCGGCGGGGAAGAATACCCCCTCGAGGCGGTTGCGCAGACATAATTCGACCCGCGCCTGCCGCGCCAGGGGAAGCAGAAATCCGCCCGCCCAGTCGAGCAGGCGCCCCAAGTCCGTCGGCACGCGGTTGGGCGCGGGCAAACTATGAAAGTGCAGCACATTATTTACCGTCGCTGCCAGAGTTCGCAGGCCGGCCTGCACCTGCTCCACCCATTGGCTCGATTCCCCGGAAAGCCCGGCATTGGCGAGTAAGCCGGCGAACAATTCCAGGCTGCCCAGCGGATTGCGGATCTCATGCGCCAGAATGGCTGACATCTCCGCCAGCGCCTGCTGGCGGCGCAGTTTTTCCCGCTCGCGCACCATTCGTTTGGTTTCGCTCACGTCGCGCAGGATGAAGATCGAGACTGGGTCGGGTTGGCTGGCTTTGCCGGCGGGCTCTTCGTTGGCTGACTGTTCTTTTTCCGGATACGGGACCGCCGCGTGCCTCACCGCCAGCCAGCACTCGGCTTCGCCGCCGCCGTCAAAAGGCTGTTCTTGAAAACATTGTTCCTGCTCCCCTGCCCCAGCCCGCACGCGCTCCAGCAGTTGGCGCAGTTCGTTCGGCACCAGCGGCAGAGACTCGCGGTGCGAAGGAAAATTCCACTCTGCCGCCTCCGCCCGGCTGACCCGGCTGAGCAGCCGCCGGGCCTCGGGATTCAGCAGCGAAATTTCGCCGTTCGCTTTCGCCACCAGCACGCCGCAGGGGAGCCCATTCAGAATGCGGTCCAGGTGTTGCCGCACGGCGCGGTTCTCTTCGAGACTTTGCTCCAGGCCGGCATTACTCTGCGCCAGTTCGCCGCGCAGGCGCTCCACTTCGGTGCGCAACATGCCGTAGGAACGCTCGAGCGACGTTGCGGTTTCCGCAAAAGAGCGGAATGCTTCCCGCAGAAACTGCTCATCCTCTCCGGATTTCGTTTCCGAGGCCATTACACTCGGAAGGACGATAGGCAAAGACGTCATAGCTGTAGGCAAGCTTTGCACGGTGGTGGCCAAGAAGTGGGGGAAAGAGATAAGAATGCTCTTAGCTGGCAATGCTGGAACACGAAAGGCTTCGGCTGCCAGGATGCACCGGCGCGGGTTGAAAGGGGAAGTAGAGGTGCTCGGTCAGAACCGTGTCCCCGTTTTCCACCAGAATCGAAGCCCGCTCCATGACGTGCTGCAGCTCGCGGACGTTGCCTTTCCAGGGATGGCTTTCGAGAACAGCAACCGCTTCGCCGCTCAGCCGCGGACAGATTCCGCCGATGGCGGCCGCCATGCAAGCCAGAAAGTGCTCCGCCAGGGGAATAATGTCTTCCCGGCGCTCGCTGAGCGGCGGCAGCTCCAAAGGAAAAGCCGACAGGCGGTAGAACAGGTCTTCGCGAAATCCCCCCCGGCCGGTTCGCCCCGCGAGATCCACGTTGCTGGCCGCAATGACCCGCACATCGACCCGCGACACTTCCGCGGCGCCCAGCCGCTGTATTTCCTTCTCCTCCAAAAAACGCAACAGCTTGGCTTGCATGCCCAGCGGCAGTTCACTCACCTCGTCCAGAAAAAGCGTCCCCCCATTCGCCGCCGGAATGCGCCCCACCTGCGCCTGCACCGCCCCGGTGAACGCCCCCCGGGCATGGCCAAACAGTTCCGATTCCAGCAGCGCTTCCGGAATCGCGGCGCAGTTCACGGCAACGAAAGCCCTCGCCGTGCGCGGACTCAGAAGGTGCAGCCCGCGCGCTACCAGTTCTTTGCCGCTTCCCGTGGCCCCGGCAATCAGCACCGTGGTCGAGCGCGGCGCCACCAGCCGCGCCAGGCGATAGACCCGCTGCATGGCTACGCTGCGCCCAATCATGCCCGGCAGCGGCGCACACTCCGCGGCTTCGCTGGGTTTTCTCGGAGGCGAAGCTTCCGCCGCCATGCGCCGCGCTCCGCCGGCGATGGCGGGGTTCGATAGCAGCAAGTTCGGCTCCCGCGGCGCCCTGGTTTCCGCGTTTTCTTCCGAAAACCCGGCATCGGAGTCGAGCAGCACCACCTGAATTCCGGGAAACCTTTTCTGAATAATCGCGATCAGCTCTCCGGTTTCGAGGTCAGAGACCCGCCGGTCAAGAAACAGCAGCTGCCAGTCTCCGTTTTCCAGCTTCGCCAGCGCGTCGGCCCCGCCCAGCACCTCTTGCAGGGGACGGCAACGGCCATGAAGACGATCGACCACCTGCTCCCGGAAAGCACTGCTGGGGCTCGCAATCACCGCCCCTCCCGCCACCGAAGCCAGACTTGGAAAAACTGTCAATGCACTCATTCCCCGCTCCTCTTCAACTTCAACCCGCGAAACCCCGGCAGACGGATGTTCAGCGTTTCCATATTATTATTATTGTCCGCTGCCGCTCGCTCCCACTCGGCCCCCACTCGCTCCAGCCGGGCTCGTGCAATCAACAATCCCAGTTCCGGCCGGGAGAACGCCGATCCTGGACCTTGCGCCTGCCACTCGATCCGAATCCCCGCCTGGCCTGTCCGCGATACAGCCTCAATTCGCAACGCTGTTCCCGGCGCGGCCATACTCAGAATCGAGTCGAGCAGCCGGAAGATCAGGCCGGCCAGCGCCAGTTGTTTTCCCCTTACCGCCAACTTCGTTTCTGCGCCAGTCTTCTCCAGTTCCAGTTCCAGCGTCAGCATGAGGCGCACGTTTTTCGCCTCGGCCACGGGCCTGAGTTCGTTCACCGCTTGCTGCAGAAGGCCCGCTAGCGCAGTCGTGTCCGTCAGCTGTGCCCGGCCTTTCTCCATTTCCTCTACCTCGGCCTCCTCCACCTCGGCGACCTCTCGGATCGCCTGCACCAGGGCCCGCATGCGCCCGGTAAGTTCCAGCCCCTGGCGCAGGCCTTGCACATATTCCTCATTGGTCCGGGGACGGCCCAGCGCCACTTCCATGGAGCACTGCAATCCGGTGAGCGGCTGGTTCAGGGCATGCAGCAGTTGCGCCAGAGGACTGCGATTTGCCGTCTTCCGCCGGGCATCCTCGGCTGGTGAAGCATGGGCTGGTGCGGCATGGGATCGCGAAGCATCGGCCGAGGTCGGCGTCATGCCGGCACTCCGGCATCGCTGCTCAACGCATACCCCACCCCGCGCACGGTATGGATCAGCTTCCGCGGATGTCCATCATCCACCTTCCTCCGCAGGTAATTAATGTAAACATCCACCACGTTGGTTGAAGTGTCAAAAGTCAGGTTCCAAACGTGTTCGATGATCATGGCGCGGGAGACTTGCCGGCCGGCGTTGCGCATTAAATATTCCAGCAGAGAAAATTCTTTCGAGGTCAGCTCGATGCGGCGGCCGGCGCGCTCGGCGCGGTGTTCGACGCGATCCAGCTTCAGGTCTTCGACTTCGAGCACGGACTCCGAGGGCAAATGGCTGCGCCGCAGCAGGGCGCGAATGCGGGCCGAGAGTTCGCTGAAGGAAAACGGTTTCGGGAGATAATCGTCGGCGCCGGTGTCGAGACATTGCACCCGGTCTTCGACCCGGCTGCGCAGGGTGAGCACCAGCACCGGCAGAGTGGGCCGCTTCAGGCGCAGATGGCGCAATACGGCCACGCCATCGACGCGCGGCAGATTCAGATCCAGAATCACCAGGTCGTAGTCGATCTCGCTGCCCATGGCGCGCGCCCGCTCGCCATCCTCGGCCACGTCGACCGTGTAGTGTTCCGCCTGCAATCCCTGGCGCACAAAACTGGCGAGCGCCGCATCGTCTTCGGCAATCAGAATTCTCATAAGGAGCCATTAATTACAGTGTGATTCTAATTAGAGGAAGCTCAAACGCAGCCGAAGCCGAGGGTGCACGAAAGGGAGTGTTTTCAGAAATGGAGCGGAGGGTTCAAAACGGGAGGGGAAATAGCACACCTTCAATGGGGGTAGGGATCCTTCGGCCCGCAAAAAACGCGGGCCTCGGGATGACATTTTGGTTCGGCACAAAAAAAGTTTTTGCATTTCTGCGATGAGTGATGTAATGCTGCGAACGGAGAACTGCGAACGGAGAAAACCGGCATGTGTTTCTCAGCCACAGCGAACTTTGTGGGCAGCGGAGTTCTGGCCGCAATCGGCGTCGTTACGTGTCAAATGCATAATCACCCCGTAGATGATTAGGCTGAAGATTTACGTAGCATGAAAAAGCCCCACTTCTCGCAAAAGACGCGAGAAATGGGGCACCCAAACGCTGTCGTCGTTCCCAGCGGCTCCCGCCGTCCGGAGATGGAGGCCGCGCGCCGAACCTGATCGGTCAATTACTCTCCGCCGGGGTCCGGATATAACCTGAGGGGAACGATCGGCAGACGTGTGTTCGCACATCCCATGTTGCAAAAAATCGTCAGGGCTAAACTCCGATGAAGTCGCTGCTGACTCCAGCTCTATGGATTCTGGCGGTTGCGATCCTGCTGCAGACGGGGGTGATCGCGCCGAGCGCGGCGCTCATCACGTTTGCGTTTTATGCGGCGTTGATTGCGGGAATGCTGATTGCGTGGCGATTTCACTCCAGCCGCATCTTTTTTGCTTTGCTGGTTTTGTTTCTTGCGGAACGCGCAATCTCGTACTTTTCTGCCGGTCATATAGCCGCCAGCGGACCAGGAAGCACGGCGCTCGCGGCAGCGGGATTGCTGTTGCCGCTGGACTTTGTTCTGCTCTCAGTAGCGCAGGAAAAGGGATTCACTTTCTCCAGCGTCGCGCCGCCGGCGTTGATGCTGTTTGTCGAGTCCGTCATGGTCGCGGTGCTGTGCCGTCCCGATCCGCTGGCGAGCGCTCCGCGGGCGTGGCATCATTCCGTTCCGCCGCATTTGCCATTCGCCACGCTGATAGCGTTCGCGGCTGCGGCGATCATTCTGCTCATACGCTTTCTGCTTTTCCGCAAGCCGGTGGAAAGCGGACTGCTGTGGGCGCTGGCCGCAACGGCTCTGGCGCTCCGCTTCGGAGGCGTGGGACGCATCCCCTCGGCATATTTCGCCACCGCGGCATTCATACTGGCGGTTTCGATGGTCGAGACTTCCTATCTGCTGGCTTATCACGATGAACTCACAGCGCTACCGTCGCGGCGGGCGTTTCATGAAGCATTGCTGCGGTTGCAGCCCCCTTATTCGATTGCGATGGTCGACATCGACCACTTCAAGCGCTGCAACGATACTTACGGGCACGATACCGGGGATGAAGTGTTGCGGCTGGTGGCATCGCGGCTGGCGCGGGTGACCGGTGGAGGACAGGCTTACCGATGTGGAGGCGAAGAATTCGCCATCGTCTTTCCGGGCAAGACTACCAAGGATGTTCTGGATGATCTGGAAGATTTGCGAGGGCGGATCGAAGGCAGCAGCTTTCGGCTGCGGGGGCAGGAGCGGCGGCAGGAGGAGCGCGGTCCGGACCGGCGGAATGCGCGGGGCGGACGGACGCGGGGACATGCGATCCGGCAACTGGCGCGGGCTCCGGCGGCAAGCGAGCTTTCGGTTACGGCCAGCATTGGAGTGGCCAGTTCTACGGAGAAGAGTTCGTCGCCGGACGATGTGGTGAAGGCGGCGGATAAAGCGCTTTACCGGGCGAAGGATGGAGGTCGAAACCGGGTGGAGACGGCGTTGGCGGGGCGGCGGGCGCGGAGCAAGACGGCGGGCATTGCGTGAGGCAGAAAGCGGAACAGCAGATTCCCTTCGGCAAGCTCAGGGCAGGCTCTCGCCCGTTCTCGCCGCTGGCGCGGCTACGAAAGGCTCGGAATGACAGACTCAATTGCGTGAAGATGGGTTTAACGTAGGGCCCGGAGCGCCACTTCAGGGCGGGAAAACATGGCGCCCGGGCTCGTACGTTTTCGCAAGCACCACAGGCCGTGCGGTCAGCCCGCGGTAGAAGGCGGGATGGAGCTTTTCTTTCCAGAGCCTGCGCAGGCCGGACACTTCACCCGGATAAATGCAACGCCTTCGGACTTGCCGCTAATGTCCACTGGCGTGGCAACAAATCCGGTACCGCCGCAGCGCGGGCAGTCCGTCGGAGCCACTCGTCCCCCTCAATTGGGATAAGTTTTTCACCAAATCAGGCTGGCGGCGCGAAAAAGTGATTTATGTTACGAAATCCGAACAAACGGGCCGGGAGGCGGTTGCCTGGGGGGCCGGCAGAGCTCTGGGATGCGGTACCGGCGCCACGGTCGAGTGGGCCGTTTTGCTGGACTGCACGGGCTGAATGATTTGATACTCGAAGCATGGCTGGGCGGGGCGCATCCGTAAAATGGATATTTCTGTTCGCGGCCGCTTTATGCGCGCCAGCGGGGGCCGCGCAGACATCGAACCCATCCTGTTGTTCCGCGCCGCAATCTGCTTCACTACCTGCTTCAATACGCACGTCTCCTGAGCAGGCTTCTTCGGAGCGAAGTGCCACGAGGGAGAAACTCACGGTTACGGTCACGGATGAAAACGGCGTGGCCGTGCGATCGGCGCGGTTGCAGTTACAAGCGGCACCGGCCGCGGTTGCTTTGCGCTGCGAAACTGACTTCGTAGGCCACTGCGAATTCAGTAACCTTGCTTCCGGAGCTTACGAAATCCGGGTGGAGAAGACTGGCTACTACGCAATAGTTGAGCCCAACGTGCAAGTCGCGGTTACGGGGAATGTGGACGTGACGCTTACGCATCAGCAAGAGGCGCGTGAGGTGGTGAATGTTGCGGAATCCAAGCCCGCGATCGATCCGGCACAGGTGTCGACCAAAGAAGAACTGACGGCGACGGAGATTATCGACATTCCGTATCCCGGGTCGCACGACTACCGCAATGCGCTGACCTTCATTCCAGGAGTCACACCGGATGCTTACGGGCAGCCGCATGTGGCGGGCGCGGAGAGCTACCAAACGCTGCTTTTGCTGGACGGCTTCAACGTAACGCAGCCGACGAATGGCGCGCTGGTGGTGCGAAGCAGCATCGAATCATTCCGCTCGATTGAGGTGACCCCGAGCCGCGAGCCAGCGGAGTTTGGCAAAGGGTCGGGCGGCGTGCTCGCGTTGAACACGCGAATGGGCGACGATCACTTTCGGGTTACCGCCACCGACTTTACGCCCGGGCTGCAGGACATCAAGGGGATTTCGCTCGGCCAGTGGGTGCCCATTGTGACGATGTCCGGTCCGATTCGAAAAGGGAAGGTGTGGTTCATCGACGCACTGGATGGGGAGTACGACAACGACATCACGAAGCAACTGCCGTCCAGTGCGGATGCGGATCACGTGTGGCGCGTGGACAACCTGGCGAAATTGCAAACTAATTTGACGACGCGCAACATTGTGACGGCCAGCTTTCTGTCGAACTACTATCACGACGAATATGACGGACTGTCGGTGCTCATGCCGCAGGCGACGACGCCAACCGACGCGGAGACCGCCTACATTGGCTCGCTCAAGGACCAATATTATTTGCGCGGTGGAGCACTGCTGGAAAGCGGATTCGGCGTAGACCAGTACAACGTAGCGCTGACTCCGCACGGAACCGGGCCTTATATCGAAGCGCCGCTGGGAGCCGGAGGCAACTACTATCTGAACGAGAGCGCGCTGGGGCGGAGAGTGCAGGGCCTGGCGAATCTTTACCTTCCGCCGCAGCAGTGGCACGGACGCCACGATATTAAGGTTGGCACGGACCTGGACCGGTTGAACTATGACGCACAGTTTCTGCGGCAGCCGATATCGTATCTGCAGCCGAACGAGCCGTTCCAGCCTTGCCCTACCGATGCGAATGGCGTGCCGGTGGCGCCGTCGCCAACGTGCACGCGTTATTCGGTGTTCTCGGGAGGCAGTTACTCGACAATTTACAACGCCGAGGCCAGCGCTTACGCCGAGGATCGCTGGCTGCTCACGAATCGTCTGCTGATCGAGCCGGGCTTGCGTTTCGACTGGGATGAAATCGTGCGAACCCCGCTGTTCTCGCCGCGTCTGGCAGGGACTTACGTTCTGGACGAGGAGGGCAATACCAAGCTGTCGGCGGGAGTTGGCGTCATCTATGACGCAACGAGCCTGGGATTGATCCATCAACCTTTCGAGGGGCAGAGAGTTGATTATTTTTTCAATGCGAGTGGGCAGCCGACGGATGCCAATGGAAATCCGACGAGTGCGCCGATTCCGGCGCCGACCACGTTTGTTGTGGACCGGAATACGCTCGACGCGCCGCGGTACCTGAACTGGAGCCTTGGCCTGGAGACGAAATTGCCGTCTGCCATCTTTCTGAAGTTGGAGTTCCTGGAGAAGCGGGGCACGCATGGCTTCGCCTACAACACGCTGGATGGCGCGGTGGACGGCAACTTCCTGCTGCAGAATGGACGTGACGACCGCTATGACGCTTTCCAGATCAGTCTGCGTCACCGTTTTCGCGAGGCTTACGAAATCTTCGGGGCTTACACGCGGTCGAGTTCGCATACCAATCAGGTGTTTGATTTCAGTCTGGATATTCCGCTGTTGAGCCCGCAGCTTCCCGGTCCCTATCCGTGGGACACGCCGAATCGCTTTGTGGGATGGGGCATTCTGCCGTTTTTCAAGTTGCCCGTCTTGCACAAGGTGGACATGGTTTACTCCGCGGATGCGCGCACTGGGCTGCCATTCCTTGCGACCACCGACCAAGCGGAGATTTATCCGGGGTATCCTCCGGGAACTTTTCGTCTTCCTACTTATTATTCTGTGAATCTGCAATTTGAAAAGCGCTTCCATCTGTTCGGGCGCTATTGGGCGCTGCGCGGAGGTTTCGACAACATTACCAACCATGCCAACGACATACTGGCAAATGGGGTGCTCGATCAAACCCATCCGCTCCCGACTTATATCGACGGCAACGGGCGCGCCTTCACCGGCCGCATCCGATATTTGGGACACTGATTCGGGCGTGTATGCTGGTGGGCGGACGGAAATCGCCCACCTCGATAGCCGGTCGCGGTGCGAAGAGAATAAGGTTGAGCCGGAGTTATGCTGATCCATCCCGATCGTTTGTTTCCCGCCG
Organism: Acidobacteriaceae bacterium; assembly: GCA_003131635.1. Lineage (GTDB taxonomy): Bacteria > Acidobacteriota > Terriglobia > Terriglobales > Acidobacteriaceae > Sulfotelmatobacter. The sequence goes on along the minus strand of PKVZ01000071.1, from coordinate 79,428 downwards.
AGCCCGGCACGCGAAAGATAGCCAGGACGCTCTACGAGTGCGTGCGAGAGCGGCCGCTCATTAGTCCTCATGGGCATACGCAGGCGTCATGGTTTGCGAGGAACGAGCCTTTCCAGGATCCGGCAAAACTGCTGGTGCAGCCTGACCACTACATTTTTCGCATGCTCTACAGCCAGGGGATCACGCTGGAAGACCTGGAGATTGGGCAGCCGGAACTTAAGAATCCGCGGAAAGTCTGGCGTATTTTCGCCAGTCATTACGAGTTGTTTCGCGGAACGCCGACGCGCATGTGGCTGGACTACGCCTTCCAGGAGCTTTTCGGGCTGGAGCAGAGACTCTCGGAAAAGAGCGCCGATGTTTACTTTGACGCGATCTCAGAAAAGCTGCGGACGCCGGAGTTTCTGCCGCGCGCTTTGTACGAGCGTTTCAATCTTGAAGTGCTGGCGACAACGGATTCTCCGCTCGATTCGCTGGCCGAGCACAAGGCCATCCGCGAATCGAACTGGAAGGCCAGGATATTGCCGACTTTCCGGCCGGACTCGGTGGTCGATCCTGAGTTTGATGACTTTCACGAAAACATTTCGAAGCTGGGCGAGAAGACCGGGGAAGATACTTCGACATGGAAGGGTTATCTGAGTGCGCTGCGAGTGGCGCGCCTGCGCTTTCGCGAACTGGGGTGCACCGCGACAGACCACGGGCACCCAACTGCGCGCACCGCGAACCTTCCCACGGCCGAGGCGGAGGAATTGTTTTGCCGCGTGATCACCGGCAAGGCGGACGCGAAGCAACAGGAACTTTTCCGTGCCCAGATGCTGACAGAGATGGCGCGCATGAGTGTCGAGGACGGGCTGGTGATGCAGATTCATCCGGGCAGCGTGCGCAACCACAATCGCAAGCTCTACGAGCGATATGGCCGTGACGTGGGCGCGGACATCCCGATGGCGACGAATTATGTGGAGGCGCTTCGCCCTTTGCTCGATCAGTTCGGCAACGAGCGCGAGCTGACGATTATTCTTTTCACGCTGGATGAATCGGCTTACAGCCGGGAACTGGGGCCGCTGGCGGGGCACTATCCGTGCCTGCGGCTGGGGCCGCCGTGGTGGTTTCATGACAGTCCGGAGGGAATGATGCGCTTCCGCGAGCGGGTAACGGAGACGGCGGGCTTTTACAACACAGTGGGTTTCAACGACGATACCCGAGCTTTCCTTTCGATTCCCGCAAGGCACGATCTGGCGCGCCGCATGGATTGCGCCTATTTGGCGAAGCTGGTTGCCGAGCATCGGCTGGAGGAAGAAGAAGCTTTGGAAGTGGCGCAGGATCTGGCTTATCGATTGGTGAAGAAAGCGTATCGATTGTAGGAGCGTGGCGGACAGAATGCCTTTGGACAGCGAAGCGGAGCGCGGCACATCTCTTGCCGTTCCTCACAGCGTACCTCCCAGCACCAAGTTGGGACGGGTGCGCTGGACGGTTTGCGCCATGCTGTTCGTCGCCACTTCGATCAACTACATGGACCGGCAAGTGATCGCGATCCTGAAGCCCACGCTCGAACACAGCATCGGCATGACGGAGGTAAGTTACGGCTACATTGTGGACGCGTTCCAGATTGCCTACGCGATCGGCCTGCTGGCTGCCGGGCGGCTGATTGACAAGTTGGGCACGCGTATTGGCTACATGCTGGTGATGGCGGTATGGAGCCTTTCCGCGATGGGGCACGCGCTGGCCAGCACGGTGCTGGAGTTTGGTTTTGCGCGGTTCTTTCTCGGACTTGGCGAATCGGGCAACTTTCCCGCCGCGATCAAGACCGTGGCCGAATGGTTTCCGAAAGGCGAACGCTCACTGGCAACGGGCATCTTCAACTCGGGAGCAAATGTGGGAGCGATCCTCGCTCCGGCAATCGTGCCATGGGTAACGCTGCGCTGGGGATGGCATGCGGCATTTCTGACGACCGGCCTATTCAGCGTGCTCTGGATTTTGTGGTGGTTTCGCTATTATCGTAAACCCAGCGATCACGCCACGCTGACAGCCGGGGAACTGCGGCACATCTATGAGGAGGCGGCCGAGGAGATGGGGCCGTCTCCGGTCGTGCCCTGGCGGCGATTGTTACGCTGCCGGCAGACGTGGGGGTTTTCCATTGCGAAATTTCTCACCGATCCGATCTGGTATTTCTATTTGTTCTGGCTGCCGTCGTACTTCAGCGCGAAATTCAATCTGAACCTTTCGCACCTTGGATTGCCGCTTATCATTGTTTATAACGTGTCGGCCATTGGCAGCATCGGGGGAGGCTGGTTGCCCACGCCCTTCCGCCGCATGGGGATCTCGCCCAACTATGCGCGGCTTACGGCAATGCTGTTGTGCGCTGGTATGGTGGTTCCCATCTACACGGCCTCGGGCGTCAAGTCGGTGTGGACGGCGATTGCGCTGATCAGTATTGCGGCGGGCGCGCACCAGGGTTGGTCGGCGAATCTCTTCACCACGTCGTCGGATATGTTTCCGCGCCGCGCGGTAGGATCGGTGGTGGGTATTGGCGGAATGGCGGGATCGGTGGGCAGCGCGCTTTTTGCTTTTTATGCAGGCCACATCCTGCAACTGACGCACAGTTACGCCAGCCTCTTCGGCATCGCGGCCAGCGCTTACCTGCTGGCTTTGATTGTTTTGTGTCTGCTGGCCCCCGGACTGAGGAAGGTGGAACTCGACGCATGAGCCTCTACTGCGCGACGGGCGGGGTTGAAAGCGATCTATCTCTGGATGAGTTGCGCGATCTGCTGGTGGAAAGTCTGTCACGGCTTGGGGAACGGAAGAGCGTGCTGGTGGTGCCACCCGATCAGAGCCGCGTACACTCGCGCGCGGGCGAGTTGACGCGTTACGCATGGGAATATTATGGCGATCGGATGAAAGCAGTTCTGCCGGCGCTGGGCACGCATGCGGCTATGCGGCCGGAACAGATCACGCGAATGTTTGGAGCTATTCCGCAGGAGCTTTTTCGGGTTCACAACTGGCGAACCGATGTGGAGACTCTGGGAGAGGTTCCGGCTGAATTCATCCACGAGCAATCGGAGGGCAAGCTGAACTATGCGTGGCCGGCACAAGTGAACCGGCTGATTGCGCATGGGGGCTTCGACCTTATTCTTTCGATTGGCCAGGTTGTGCCGCACGAAGTGATCGGCATGGCCAACTACAACAAGAACATTCTTGTGGGGACGGGAGGGCGTGAGAGCATAAACCGCAGCCATTATCTGGGCGCGGTTTACGGAATGGAGCGCATCATGGGGCGCGCCGAGAACCCGGTGCGCAACGTTCTCAATTACGCGTCGGATCGTTTTTTGCGGGACTTGCCGATTGTGTACGTGCTTACCGTGGTGGGACGGGCGGCAGACGACCGGCTGGCAGTGCGCGGCCTGTTCGTTGGCGACGACGCCGAGTGCTTTCACCGCGCCGCCGCGCTAAGCCTGAAAGTGAATTTCGAGATCCTGGACACGCCGATTCGAAAGGCGGTGGTTTATCTCGATCCGCATGAATTTCACAGCACGTGGCTGGGCAACAAGGCGGTGTATCGCACGCGAATGGCGATGGCGGACAGTGCGGAGCTGATTATTCTTGCGCCCGGCGTTAGGAAATTTGGCGAAGACCCAGCCATCGACGGGTTGATCCGGAAATACGGTTATCGCGGAACTCCGGCCACGCTGGCGGCGGTCAGCGCTAATGGGGATCTCGCGGGCGATTTGAGCGCGGCTGCTCATCTTATTCATGGATCTTCCGAAGGACGATTCACCATCCGGTGGTGCCCCGGACATCTCAGCCAGGAAGAAGTTGAAGGCGTTGGCTATGAGTATGGCGATTTGAAAACCGCGCTGGCGAGCTACAACCCGCAGAGGCTTCACCACGGATATAACCGCGTGGAGGGCGAAGAGGTTTTCTTTATTCCGAATCCGGGGTTAGGGCTGTGGGCTTACGGCGGTAAATTGTAGTGATGAATCGATGTAGTGATGAATCAACGTTGTGCTGAATCATGACGAATACTATCTTCAGCCTGGAAGGCAAGACTGCGGCGGTGATTGGGGGGACGTCCGGAATCGGGCGCACGCTGAGTCTGGGCCTCGCCGATGCTGGAGCGGACGTCATCGCTTCTGCGCGCCATCAGCAACCGGTCGATGAAACGGCGGCCGAGATTGAGCGGCGCGGAGGCAAGACTCTGCGGATTTGTTCGGATGTATGCAATCGCGAATCGCTCGAACAATTGCTCGCCGCCTCGCTGCAGCGCTTCGGCAAGGTCGATATCCTTATTAATTGCGCGGGGAAAATTAAGCGAATGCCCACGCTCACGATGAAGGAAGAAGACTGGGCCGACATCGTGGAGACGAATCTTACTGGAACGCTGCGGGCTTGCCAGATATTCGGGAGGCACATGCTGGAGCGTGGTTATGGGCGCATTATCAACATTGCCTCGCTCAATAGTTTTGTTGCGCTCAGCGAAGTCGCCGCGTACGCGGCCAGCAAGGCAGGGGTGCTTTCGCTCACGCGCTCGCTGGCGGTAGAGTGGTCAAAGAAAGGCGTAACGGTGAATGCCATTGCGCCCGGAGTATTCCGCACAGCGTTGAATGCAGATCTACTCGACAACACGCCGCGCGGACGGGAACTGCTGACCCGGACGCCGATGAGCCGCTTCGGCAAGACCGAAGAACTGGTGGGAGCCGCTGTCTATCTCGCTTCCGATGCGGCTTCGTTCGTTACAGGAGAGACTCTGGTTGTCGATGGAGGATTTCTCGCGAGCGGGGTCAACCAATAACCTGTGGACCGAGCCGCAAGATGACGGGACGATGGAACGCGGCAAACAGAAGCTGATCTGGACGTGGAGGCTAACGTGGACTATACACGGCGCGCGGTGCTTGCGGGTTTAGGACTGGCAGGGCTGGGCGCCGCTATGCCACGATTCGGCAGGAAAGTTGCGGCATCCTCAATCATGAATTCGCTAGTTATGGATCCGGCGGCGGAAGGCGCAGGGACCTGCCCGTTCCGGCTGGCGGTGATCAACGACGAGATTACGCGGGACTTCGAGAAGGCATGTCAGATCGTCTCCGGTGATTTTGGTCTGCGTTGGATCGAGTTGCGTTCGATGTGGGACAAGAACGTGACCGAACTCGACGCGAAACAGGTTGAAGATGCGAGGAAGATTCTCGAGGAGCACAAGCTGCGAGTCACGGATATTGCGAGCCCGCTGTTCAAGACAGACTGGCCGGGGGCTCCGCGGTCGTCGCAGAGCGAATCGCGCGACCAGTTCCATGCGGAGTTCGATGCCAGCGCGCAGGATAAGCTGCTGGAGCGTTGCATTTCGCTTTGCAAATCTTTCGAGACGGACAGGATTCGCTGCTTCGACTACTGGCGGCTGGATGATCAAAAGCCGTACCGGGCGGCAATCAATGCCAAATTGCAGCAGGCTGCGGAGCGCTGCGCCAAAGATAATATCGTCCTGCTGCTCGAAAACGAGATGTCCTGCAACACGGCTACGGGCGAAGAAGCGGCGGCAGTGCTGAAGGCGATTCCGAACAAGAATTTCATGCTGAACTGGGATCCTGGAAATGCCGCAGCCATTGGAAGCAAGCCTTATCCGACCGGCTACGAGTTACTGCCGAAAGATCGTGTGGGGCACTGCCACTGCAAAGATGTGGTGAGCAAGCCGGATCACAAATACGATTGGGCTCCGGTAGGTGGCGGCATGGTGGACTGGGTTGGGCAACTGCAGGCTTTGCAGCGCGATGGCTTCCGTTACGGGCTTAGCCTGGAGACCCACTGGCGCGGGGCAGGGACGCCCGAGGCGTCCACGCGCATCAGCATGGACGGACTCAAGAAGACGCTGGCGAAGGCTGGAATTTCCTGTTGATTACTGGCTGCGGCGAGAAGATCGGTTACAGGAGAATTTTATGGTCACACGACGTGAGTTTCTGGATGCACTGGCGGTGGGCGCGGCGGGACTTGCCGTGGGAACCACGGCAAAGAGCTATGCGCAAATCATGGGGTCTAATGATCGCCTCAACTTTGCGGTGATTGGTCTGAATGGACGCGGCTATGCACATCTCGCGGCGCTCAAGGCGAACCGGGCCGCGGCGCGCCTCTCACATGTTTGTGACGTGGACGGCAATATTCTTAAGAAGTTCGCCGACGCTGCCCAGAAGGAGATGGGGGAAGCTCCGGCGGCGGAGAAAGATTTTCGTCGCATTCTCGAGTTGAAAGAGATAGATGCGATCACGATTGCTACTCCTGACCATTGGCATGCGCCGATGGCCATCGCGGGGTTGCAGGCGGGCAAGCACGTGTATGTTGAGAAGCCGTGCAGCCACAATCCGGCGGAGGGCGAACTGCTGCTGCAGGCGCAGCAGAAGCACGGCAAGCTGGTGCAGATGGGCACGCAGCAGCGCTCTTCACCGCACACCATTGAGATCGTGGGGAAGATCCACGCAGGAATTATCGGCAGGCCTTACTTCGCGAAAAGCTGGTACGTCAACACGAGGAAGTCGATCGGCGTCGGCAAAGAAGCGCCAGTGCCGCCGCAGCTTGATTGGGACTTGTGGCAGGGGCCAGCGCCGCGCCGTTCTTATAAGGATAATGTGCATCCTTATAACTGGCACTGGTTCAAGATTTATGGCACCGGTGAAACGCTCAATAACGGTACGCACGAGGTTGATGTTTGCCGCTGGGCGCTGGGCGTCGACTATCCGCAGCGGGTTACTTCGTCAGGCGGCAGATACCAGTTCAAAGACGATTGGCAATTTTACGACACGCTGGTGACGAGCTTCGAATATGACGACGCAATGATTTCATGGGAGGGCAAGAGTTGCCAGGGAATGAAGTATTACGGGCGCGATCGCGGTTCGACCATCATGGGAACAACAGGGACGGTCTTGATCGATCGCGATGGCTACGAGATCTACGACCTCAAAGGAAATAAGACAGGCGAATTCAAAGTCGGGGGTACGACTGAATCTTCCGATCTGATCGGCCGCGATTCCATGACCGACGCTCACTTCGCGAATTTCATCGCGGGAATCCGCAAAGGCGAGAAGCTCAATGCTCCGGTCTCCGTGGGCAACGTTGCAGTCACGATGCTGCAACTTTCGAACATCGCGTGGGAAGTTAACCGGGAACTGCATCTCGACACGAAAGACGGGCGGATTCAGGGCGACGCAGATGCGATGAAGATGTGGGGGCGCGAGTACGAGAAGGGATGGGCTCCGCATGCCTGACGATTTGCCGACCATGAAAACTGTCGTTTCGCGACGCGAGTTCGTTTGGTCCGGGGCGCTGGTTGCGGCGGCGTTCGCGGCTCCGACCAATGTATTAGCACAGACTCAAGAACGGCTATCGTCTGCCGAAGCATTGCCGATTCGGTTAGGCCTCGCCAGCTACACGTTCCGTAACTTCAACCGCGCGCAGCTGATCGGCTTCATGAAGCAACTGAATGTGTTTGCGCTGAATGCGAAGGACGTCAAAGATCATCTGCCGATGGATCCGCAAGAAGAAGCGAGTGCGCTGGCGGATTATGCTGGGGCGGGTATTAAGTTGCACGCCGCCGGAGCCATTTATTTCGCGAATGATGCGGATGCGGATATCCGCGCTAAGTTCGAATATTGCAAGCGAGCAGGGATCAGCGTAATTGTCGCCGGCGATCCTGCGCCGGAAACTTTGCCGCGCATTGAGAAGTTCGTCAAGGAGTACGACATCCGCATCGCGATCCATAATCACGGGCCCGAGGATAAGTTGTGGCATTCGCCTCTGGATGTATTGAAGGCGGTGAAGGGCATGGATCCCCGTATCGGATGCTGCATTGACGTGGGGCATACGGTTCGCGCCGGGACCGATGTGGTGCAGGCCATTCACGAAGCAGGTCCCAGGCTGTTCAATGTTCACATGAAAGATCTTACGAACTTCCAGAGCAAGGAAAGCCAGGTCGCGGTGGGAGACGGAATCATGCCGGTGCGCAAGATGTTTGAAGCGCTCGTCGCGACGAAGTACAAGGGCTTCGTCGATCTGGAGTATGAGATTCATCCCGACGCTCCCATGCAGGGGGTTATCGCGAGCTTTGCCTACATGCGGGGCGTGTTGGCAGGGATGGGTCTCGCGGGCCGAGGTGATTGATTTTCGACTTGGGCATGGATTCCAGCGCGCATTGGCGTTATCGTAGAGTGCTACGCAGTACATGGAGGGCGTTATGAGCAAGCATTCATCAGACAAGTCATCCAACAGCAATCGACGAACTTTTCTGAAGGCGGGCGGAATCCTGGGGGCTGCTGTGTTAGGGTCCGCAGCCCTTCCGGAGGTTGTGAGTGGGCAGTCAAATGCGCCTTCTGCGCCTTCCCGTACTGCAACCGCAGACGCGATGCCAACTCGGAATCTGGGAAAGACGGGATACAAAGTGGGCATCTTCAGTCTTGGCGGCCAAGCTGCGCTCGAGAAGCCTAGCAACGAAGGCATCGCCGTTCCCATCATCGAGAGGTCTCTCGATCTCGGCGTGAACTACATCGATACCTCTTCGATCTATGGTGGGCCGGATCGCTGGAGCGAGCAATACGTCGGTAAAGTGATGAAGCAGCGCCGCAGCGCCGCGTTCCTGGCTACCAAAACGAAAGAGCGGACGCGCGATGGTTCCATGCGCATGATTGAGACTTCGCTGAAGCTGTTGCAGACCGATCACGTTGACTTGTGGCAACTGCACGATATTGGAACGATGACGGACATCAACGAGATATTTTCCAAGGGCGGAGCGATGGAGGCGCTGCTGCAAGCGCGCGATCAGAAAATTGTGCGCTATCTGGGCATTACCGGACACTACCGGCCGGACGCGCTGATCGAAGCGATTCATCGCTATTCATTCGATACGATCCTGATGGCCGTCAATGCTGCCGATCCGCATCACTACAGCTTCTCGGAGCAACTGCTGCCTCTGGCTGTCGAGAAGCAGATGGGCATTATCGGAATGAAAGTCCCGGCGCGTGGCCGCATCCTTGCATCGTGGACACCACCGCCAATTGAGCAGCAGAAACATTCGTGGGAAGGGATGGTGCTGGCGCCTACGCCGGGAACGCTGGATATGCGGCAGGCGATGTATTACTCGCTTTCACTGCCGGTTAGTACCGTCATTATTGGTTGCGATTCCGTCGCCCAGCTGGAACAGAACGTGCAATTGGCGCGGGAGTTCACCCCGCTCAACCAGCAACAGATGGCAGCGCTCAACGAGAAAGCGGAGCCCGTGTCAAAGCAGTCGCTGTTCTTTCGTTTTTATGACCGAGCCTAGAAGGGAATTGCGGTTTGAGGCTCTCCCTGAAGATTTCTCCGCAAGCCACGGGCGCCGATGATTGTCAACTTCGCTGAGCGGGCGCACAACCATAACTGGGAACTGGACCCGGTTACCCGGTCGTTGCTCGATACCGATTTCTACAAGCTGCTGATGCTGCAGTTTGTTTGGAAGCATTTTCCGAAAACTCACGTTTCGTTCTCGCTCATCAATCGCTCGTGTGCGATCCGTCTGGCGGAGTTGTTTCCAGTGCAGGAGATCGCGCAGCAGATGGAGCACGTCCGCAAACTCCGCTTTCGAAAATCTGAACTGGTGTGGCTGGCGGGTAATACGTTCTACGGACGTCGCGGGATCTTTGAACCGGCGTTTCTGGAATGGCTGGAGCGGGATTTTAAACTGTCGGACTACGCGCTGTCGGTGAAGGATGGTCAGTTCCAGCTCTCTTTCGAGGGCTTGTGGACCGAGACGACGATGTGGGAACTGTATGCGCTCTCGATCGTTGACGAACTAAGAACAAGGGCTGGCTTGAAGAGACTGAGCGAGTTTGGTCTCGACATCCTATATGCCCGGGCGAAGACGAAGCTGTGGAACAAGATCGAAAGCCTGCGCGGCGTTCCCGGTCTAAGTGTGGCGGATTTCGGAACCCGGCGCCGCCACAGCTTTTTGTGGCAGGAATATGTGGTCAACGCGATGGCTTCCAACTTGGGGCGTGGTTTTATCGGGACCTCGAATGCTTTCCTTGCACACAAACACGATCTGGAGGCGATTGGCACCAATGCGCACGAAATCCCGATGGTTCTCGCTGCCCTGGCGGCAGATGACGATGCGTTGAAAGCTTCTCAATACCAGGTGCTGGATCTGTGGCAGAGGACTTACGAGGGGGCGCTCAGGATCATGCTGCCTGATACTTTCGGCACGACGCAATTTTTGGCGGGCGCGCCGAATTGGGTGGCAGATTGGACGGGCCAGCGCATCGACAGCAAGAATCCATATATAGCCGGTGATGAATATATCGAATGGCTGAAGGCCCACGGTCGAGAGCCGCAGGACAAACTGATCATCGCCAGCGACGCGCTCGACGTTGACGACATACTCGGTCTGCACGCGTATTTTGGCGGAGTACTGCAAGCAGGCACGAGCAGCGGGGACTTCCGCAGTGCTGCCGATTTTCATGATGAGAAAAAGTGGACTCCGGGCCGCCGGATTCGGTTCAGCGCCGGCTGGGGTACTTTGCTCACAAACGATTTCCGCGGCTGCGATCCCAGCGGCGGCGGCGGATTTGATCCCATTAGTCTGATCTGCAAAGTCTCCACCGTGGAGGGCCGAACGGCGGTCAAGCTCTCCGATAATTATGCGAAGGCACTGGGTACGCCCGCCGAAATCGATCGCTACCGGCGGGTGTTCGGCACGGCCGGAATCACCAACGCTCCGTTAGTCACGTGAGTATTGGTGACGTGAGCTATGTGAGCATGCGAATTGGGTAAGATCCTCGTGCTCCGCCGGCGGATGACTTCCATCCAGAAGGAGGATCGCAAATGGCTCAAATCACGGTCAACTTTACGTTCCACAGCGGGGTAAAGCGCCAGCTATTCAGCAATGTTCGGCTGTCCGGAAGCTGGGATGCGAGCGGACAGTTTTCCAATCAATGGACAGAAGTGGCGATGGCGGCCACGCAAGATGGGACTGGCTGTGACGCTTTCAACGCCGCGGCATCGTTCGATTCGGCGCAGACGGGAACCATTTTCCAGTGGGGAGTGGTCGCCGATATCGCGGGTGCGCCGAATACCTGGGTGGTAGCAACTGAAGTGCCCGATGAAAATTCGAGCCAGCGATATCGAAGCTTTCCTCTGGCGGCGGGCGCAACCCAGCAAGATTACTGGTTCGCAACCGGCCGAAGATTCGGCGCGCAGAAATACATCCCGCCGGGATCGGCGACGCCGGGGATTCACTTCGCGGTGTGGGCGCCGCATGCTCAGAACGCCGAGGTGATCTTTGCACCGTTTACCCTCGCAAACGGCACGCCAACTGGCTACATCGCTGACGATGGCACAGGAGTGGATTTGTCAACTGCCGTGGTGCCACTGGTATCGACAGGCGGTGGCATTTGGGAAAGTAACATCGCCGCAACGCCAGCGCTTGCGAACTTTAGCGATTGGATGAATCGCCTGTATATGTACCGCATCACCGATGAACAAGGCGAGCTGACTTATAAGGTCGATATCTTCTCCCGCAATCAAGTGGGCCGTGGAGGAACCAATCCTGGGGGCGCGCATTATGCAGGTTCTTATCTGGATCTGGACGGGATCGTAAGTTGTTCGGTAGTTTCCGATCCAGATCAAGTTACTCAGGACTTTGATGACACGGGAATCGCGAAGGAGAGTCTGATTCCCGCGCAAGAGTTTTGGGCGAGCGAATATACGGCTGGAAAACTGCCTCCGCAGAACATCGAGAATCTGATCATCTATGAATTGCACGTTGGTTCGCTTGGATTTCCATCGACCTCTTCCGGAACATTTGCCGATGCGATGGCGTTTGTGGACAAGTTGACGGACCTTGGCGTGAACGCGGTGGAACTGTTGCCCGTGTTGGAATTCGATGGCGATCTGCAGTGGGGATACGGGACGTCTCTTTTCTATTGCCTGCAGACGAGCGCCGGCGGCGGGAACCAGTTGAAGCATTTCGTGCGCGCGTGCCACCAGCGTGGCCTCGCGGTCATTCTGGATGTGGTGTACAACCACTTTGCGACCAGCGATAACGAACGGTCGGAATGGGGATACGATTCGGACCCGAATGTCGCGCCGCAGGATAACGTTTGGTATTGGTATCAAGGGCAGCCGGCGGACTATCCGGGAAAGCTGGTTGGGGGGTACGTAAACAACGGGTCATCCGGTTACACTCCGCGTTTCAGCGAGGAGAATGTGCGCCAGATGTTCACCAGCAGCGCGGCGGCGCTGCTCGACGACTTTCACATCGACGGGCTGCGCGTGGAACTGACCGATGCCATTCATCAGAACAACACGTTGAACTGGGATGGATCGCCGGTGGGGAGCGCGAATAATTATGGAATCAAGTTTCTGCTGGAACTGGCGCGAACGGTGAAGATGGTGAATCCGGCGGCATTCCTGATTGCCGAGGATCACACGGGTTGGAGCGCGATGACGCAATCGCTCGACCAGGGAGGGGTGGGATTCGACGCCGTTTGGTACGCCGATTTTTATCATCATTTAATCGGCGACGGCAACTACGGCGACAACTACGCGAATCTGCTGAAGAATTCAGGTTACGGCACGACGGCGCCACTCAACATGGATTACTTCACCGGCGCGTTGCTGGCTACGCAATACAAGAAAATCGTCTATCACGAAAACCACGATGAGGCGGGTAACGATGCCAACACCGAGCGCACGATCGTGACGGCGGTGAATTATGCGCCGCTGATTGGCGCTACGCGGACGTGTGCCGAGGCGCGCAGCCGTTGGGTTTTCGGCCTGTCGGCGCTATCGGCCGGAACGCCAATGTTTTTGATGGGAGAAGAAATTGGCGCGGCGAAATATTTCACATACGACGGTTTCTTCTTGAATAAGGAAGATTTGATTGGCCAGCGCACGGGGGACGGGCAGTTTTTGTTTCGCTTCTATCAGGACCTGATCCGGCTGTCGACAGGCTCTGCGGCGGCGCGGTCGACCGCAATCGATGTCATCTACCAGCACAACGACAATCGCGTGATCGCTTTCACGCGCAGCTCTCCTGGCCAGCAGTTGCTGATCATGGCCAGTCTGAATGACACACCCTTTAATCAGGGATATCTCATCGGTACCGATTCGTGGCGGCTCCCGGCGGGAGGATGGCAGGAGATTTTCAACAGCGACGCCACGGTCTATGGAGGGGCTAACGTGGGCAACGGCGGGGCCACGTTGCAGGCGAGTGGAGGGCAGATAAACGCGAACATCCCAGCGCGCGGGTTCGTTGTACTCGCCAAAGTGGGTTAGGAACTGGCGATGTAAGGCTCCGCTCTGTCGATCTTCACTCTGTCGATCTTCGCTCTGTCGATCAGCAACGTGCAACGGGATGCCTGGCGGCTAATTCCCGGGTCAACTTGAAACAGTTTTTGTAGTGCGTTCAGGACTGTCGCCGGGGCGCGAATTTGAAACAATATATAACGCCGACCACCAGCAGCAGCGCGCCCCACCACACATTGGCATGCAAGTTGAAGAGGACCACTCCGGGATTCGCTGGGGGATTTACCAGCTGGTAAATTCCCGCAGCCAGGATCAGCGCGCCATTCACCGCCAGAGAAATGCCGATGAAAAACCAGATCGAAATCGAAATCATCTTTGCCTCCGCCATCGATCAAGGAATCCGCTTCCAGAAAGTCCGCTATCAGGAAATCTGCTACCAGGAAATCTGCTACCAAAAAATTATGTTCAGTATGAAAAAAACGACGGTGACGACCGCTGCCCAGAAGAGCGGCTTCTGATACAGCGGGACATCGCCGACCGAGGGAACTTCTGTCAGTCCATAAACCAAGCCAGTCAATGCGCGGTCAGGCATCGGTTTTGTCGCCAGACTCACCACCACGGTGACCACTACACAGACTACAAAAGACCAGAGCGCCTGATACATATCCTGAGCCAGGGCTTTAGCGTGCGACGAGAGCGCCACATACCGCAACGCGGTCGGATCGATTCTTACCCACGTCCACATGCCGATCGAAGAAAGCGTTCCACACAGCAATCCCAAAAATCCACCGGAGCCAGTCGCCCGCTTCCAGAGCATTCCGAGCACGACCGTGCCGAATAGAGGAGCGATGAAGAAACTGAATAGCGCCTGCACGTAATCCATGATGCTGGCGAACTGCATTACGAGATACGCAGTACCGACGCTGATGAGCACGCCGATGATTGTGGTCCAACGCCCCATGTTTACGTAATGATGATCGCTGCCTTTGCTATTGATCAGCGGACGATAAATGTCATAAGTCCAGACGGTGGTGAAGGCGCTAACATTGCCGGCCATGCCGGACATGAAGCCGGCGATGAGCGCCGTGACACCCAGGCCGAGAAGTCCGGGTCCGCAATAGCGGGCGAGCATGAGCGGGAGAACATCGTTGTAGCTGTGGCCTCCCGTCACCGCGGCCACCGACTCGGGAACCAGTTTTTCCGGCAGTACCGCCAAGCCCAGCAGGCCGGGCAGGATCACGATGATGGGGACGAACATCTTGAATCCGGCGCCGATGATAGGAGCCATTTCCGCGCTGCGAATATCTTTCGCGGCCAGAATGCGCTGCACCACGAGAAAGTCCGTGGTCCAGTAGCCCATCGAAATAATCGCGCCCAGTCCGAAGACAATGCCGGCCCAGTTGATTCCCATGGGATTATTGCTGAATGAACCCAGACCAGACCAGAGATGCACATACTGCTCCGAGGCCCGGTGAGCGATCTGCAGCTTGAGATTAGTCCACCCACCGGCTTCATATAATCCGAGTATCGGGATCAGCAGGGCGCCGGCCCAGATCAAAAAGAATTGCAGCACCTCATTGAAGATTGCCGAGCGCAGGCCGCCCAGCGTCACATAAATGGCCACGGTCAACGACGAAACCCAGATGCTGAAATTGATGTCCCATCCCAGCACGATTTGCATGACCTTAGCCATGGCAAACATGTTGACGCCGCTCATGAGCGCCGTCATGAAGGCGAACGAGACCGCCGAGAGGGCGCGGCTGGGCTCACCGAATCGCAGTTTTAAATATCCCGGCACGGAGTGGGTTTTGGAAATGTAGTAGAACGGCATCATGACCAGCGCGAGGAAAAGCATCGCCGGGATGGCGCCGATCCAATACCAGTGTGTCGCGAGAATGCCGTACTGGTAGGCCGAACCCGCCCAACCCATCAATTCGAGCGCGCCCAGATTAGCCGAAAGAAAACTGAGGCCAGCCACCCACGCCGTCATCTCGCGGCCTGCCATAAAAAAATCTTCGCCGGTATTGGCACGGCCTTTTAGGTACCAGCCGATCGAGAGCACGAGAGCAAAATAAAAAACAACGATGACAATATCGACGGGAGCAAGATGTACCAGTCGGGTGGGCACGGCGGTCGCTGCCAGTAGCGTCATTGTTTGTTTTCCCACATCTGTCTGAAAGCGATTCAGAAAAGGCTGGCTGAAGGTTTTCTTATCTCACACCCAACAGCAGGTCAACCGTCAACTGATCGAGACGCTCATACGGCAGGCGCTTCTTCAGAATTGTTTCTTTGTCAAAGGCGCGAGCCAGCAACTGGGAAGCGTTGTTTTTCGAGAAGTGGCTTGGGTCGAAGGTGGAGTTTTCCTTGGCCGAAATCTCACTCAGGATCGCTTGTATTTCTTTGTCGGCGTTCCAACGATGAGCCTTGCCCTTCAAGATCAGATAAGTCCGCATGCAGCCGCGAGCGAAGTCTTTTACGCCTTCATAGTCCTCGGTGCGGTAGGCATGCGCGTCGAAGTGGCGGGGGCCATCGTAGCCGACGTCTTCGAGAAACTTTACCAGCCAGAATGCAGACTTCAGATTGGAAGATCCAAAACGCAGGTCCTGGTCGAATCGATTCGGCATTTGATCGTTTAGATCGATGTGAAAAAGTTTGCCCGCTTCCCATGCCTGTGCCACAGCGTGCATAAAGTTCAGTCCCGCCATGTGTTCGTGGGCGACTTCAGGATTCACGCCAACCATTTCCGGATGATCAAGGGTAGGAATGAAGCCTAGATACTGGCCGGTAGTGGCCATGTAAATGTCGGCCCGTGGCTCGTTGGGCTTGGCTTCCAAGGCGAACTTCATGCCATATCCGCGGTCGATATTGTATTCACAGAGATAGTTGACGGCCTCGCGCAATCGCTTGATCGCCTCATCCGCCCGGCGACATGCGTCAGTCTCCACGCCTTCGCGGCCACCCCACAAAACAAAAATCCTGGCGCCTAGCTCGGCTCCAATATCCATGGCCCGCATGGTCTTTTGCAGGGCGTAGGCACGGACTTCAGGATCGTTGGCGGTGAAAGCTCCATCACGAAATACGGGGTGGAAAAAAAGTGAGACGGTCGCCATGGGAACAACAATCTTGTTGCCTTCGCAAGCCTGCTTGAACGAGTGAACGATGCTGTCGCGTTCGGCGGGGGTTGCGTCGATCGGCACGAGATCGTTGTCATGCAGGTTGACGCCCCAGGCGCCGACTTCCGCCAGCATGGAGACGATTTCAGCGGGAGAAATATGCGGGCGCACGGCATCGCCGAAGGCATCGCGTCCGCGGTTGCCCACTGTCCACAGGCCGAACGAAAACTTGTCTTCGGCGCGGGGCTGGTAGTCGTTCGCACTGGTCATAATGTATTTCTCCATCTATTTCTCTAGCGATTTCTCTCGCGATTGCTCCAGCGATTGCTCCGGCGATTGCTCCAGCCGCAGGAGTTTATCACTTAGTGGAGTATGTTCTTCATCGCAGGATATATGCGCCGATACACCGCATAAGTCTTTTCCATAAGCTGCGAGTCTTCCAAGCTTGGATTTGTGTTCTGTGAAACGCGCACCACCGCGTTGCAAGCGGCGTCAACTGAGGGCCACGCCTTGACTCCGACGCCTGCCAGGATCGCGGCACCGTAGGCTGCGCCTTCCTCCGCCTCCACCGTCTGAACCGGTTGGCCATAGATATCCGCTTGAATCTGCCTCCAGAGGGCCGACCTGGCCCCGCCGCCGCCGAGGCGAATCGTCTTTACGGGAAATCCCATTTCTTTAAAAATCGTGAAGGTGTCGCGAAGGCTGAAAGCGACTCCTTCAAGAATCGCGCGAATCACATGAGCCCGCGTATGAGACGCAGTCAAGCCAACTAAAATTCCGCGTGCTTCCGGGTCGAGGTAGGGTGTGCGTTCGCCCATCAGGTAGGGCGCCCACAGCAGGCCGTTGCACCCGGGAGGAGCCTTTGCGGCCTCGGCAGTTAGGCTCTCGTAAGACTCAAGCCGATTGCCCCCGCTAAACTGATCGCGAAACCAACGCAACGACAGTCCTGCAGCCTGGGTGACCCCCATCACCATCCAGCGTCCGGGAACTGCATGGCAAAAAGTGTGCAAGCGTCCGCGATGATCGAGCGCTGGACGATCCGTGGCTGCGAAAACTACTCCCGAAGTGCCGATAGTTGCGCTTACCGCTCCTTCTGAAACGATTCCCATGCCGATGGCGCCGGCCGCCTGATCTCCAGCACCAGCCACTACCGGCGTTCCCTGTTGCAGGCCGGTAGCGGCCGAGCCGCCAGCAGAAATTTGGCCGCAGATTGCGGGCGATTCATATAACGCCGGCAGAAGCGATTCATCCATCTGAACCAGTTCCAGTATCTCCTTCGACCAGCGGCGATTGGCAACATCGAGCAGTAGAGTGCCGGAGGCGTCCGCCACGTCGGTGGCGCGTTCGCCGGTCAATTGAAATCGCACGTAGTCTTTCGGCAGCAGGAGCGAGCGGACCTGGCTCCAGTTTTCGGGCTCATTTTCCCGGACCCACAAACATTTCGTCAGAGTGAAATTTGGGAGCGCGGGATTGCATGTAAGTTGGATCAGACGTTCCGCGCCGATTTGTGCTGTCAAGTCCCGGCATTGCTTCTCAGTCCTGACGTCACACCAGATCAGAGCGGGACGTACGATGCGCTCATGAGCGTCCAGCAGGACCGCTCCATGCATTTGTCCGGAAAATCCGACGCACGCGATCTGTTCACCACGCAGTTGGCCTTGTGCCAGCGCCTTGTGCACCGCTATTCCGCAGGCGCGCCACCAGTCACGAGGATCCTGCTCCGCCCAGCCGATTTGAGGGGACGCAAAAGGCTGATGCTCCTCGGTGGCTGAGGAAATAACGCGTCCGCTCTCATCGATGACGAGGGCACGCGTGCCGCCGGTTCCCACGTCGATTCCCAGAAGATACATATGTAATCGCCTCCGGGTCCGTGCAGCTGCCACTGTAAATCGCGGCCGCACCTGCCCGGCCCACCTGCGAGCCGGCCCGAGAAGTTCGGCTACGAACTTCACTATGAACTACACGGTCACGGTATCAGTGTTTTGGATCTTGCGCTCCGGATGTCTGCGGTTGAGTTGAGTTGTTTTGCAAGCTCTCGAACTCATGCATTTCACGCTGCGCCTCAGCGGTCTTTCCTTGTTTGCGATAAAGTGCTGCCAGGCCAAAGTGCGCCTGCGCCGCGAGCGAGCTTTGCTTCTCAATGGAAAGAAGTTTGGTCCAAGCCTTCTCGGCTGCCGGGGCGTCACCTTCGAGCGAAGCCGCTTTCCCCAGCGCATAGAGGGTTTCCGGCATTTCCGGCAGCAATCGATCGGCCCGCAAAAGTTCCGCGCGCGCCTCATGCGCCTTACCTTGCTCGAGCAAAGCGTCGCCCAGACGGTAGGCGGCTTCAGCGTTGCCGGGCTGGAGTTTGACTTGCAGGCGAAATTCTTCCTCCGCTTTCGGCCACTGGAAAGCTCCGGCATAAACTTCGCCCAGCGCGAGATGAGCTTCGGGAAGGCCGGGCCGCAGCCGCAAGGCTTCTCGATATTCTTTTTCCGCGTCCGGCATGCGGCGCAGCACGAAGTAGTTTTCCGCCATGGCCTGGTGCGCCCGGGCGGAGTCAGGATACGCGGACAGCAGAGTGTCGATGGATTGCTTGGCCAACAGGCCGCTGGCGCGGCCCAGGTAATACAGAAGGTCGGGATCGTTGGGATGTGCGGCCAGCGCCGCCTGAAGATTCGCCACCGCTTCCGGAAGCTGTCCAGTTTGAATCTGCGCAATGCCCAACGCGGTTTTGTCGGGCGAAATTTGCAAGTGCGAAATCGCTTCGCCGGCATAGCCCTGGGTGAGCAGCGCGTAGCCCAACAACTGATGAGCCGGCGCCAAGTCAGGGCTCAGCTCCAATGCGTGTTTGAGCTGCGGGATGGCAGATCCGTAATCGCCGTTTTCCATGTAAGCCTGGCCGAGGCTGACGAAGCCATCGGGGAATGCGGGATCGAGTTCGGTAACTTTTTTGAACTCTGCGATGGCAACCTCGAACTGCCGTTGCTTGTCCGCCGCAATTCCGGCTTGCATGTGCTCGGCGGCCTGCGGCGAGGCGATCTGCCATGCGAACCACAGAATCAATAGTGAGTGGATCACGGTTTCTCCGGCTCACGCACTTCCAGAAACTGGTCGGCGTGAACGTCGTTTAAGGTCTGGTGAATTCCGGATGGCCATGCGATTTCCACTTTTGCTTTCTCAGCAGAGCCGAGTCCGAAATGAAGGCGTTTATCGCTGGCGGAAAGATAACTTCCGGAAGAGGTGGCGAATCTTGTCTGCCCGTTCACTTGTACGCGGGCGCCGAATCCATCCCGATTGCTGCGCGTGCCGCGGAGCGTGATCACGAGCCAGTGCAGTTTGCCGCCACGGTTGATGAAGACTTGAGGATGGCTGCCGAGGCTTGTCATAACCACATCCTGCCAGCCGTCATTATTCAGGTCGCCGAAAGCGGCTCCACGCGCGGCAGCGGGGACTGTACTTCCGGAATCGCCGCGCTCGAATCGTCCATTGTGATTCATAGCTAGCAAAGGCGGTTCGAGATAGTGAAGCGAATGGTCGATTTGTTCTACATTGTCCAATACGTGGCCCTGGGCGACGAATAAATCTTTCCAACCATCGTTGTCGAAATCTTCCAGGCCAACTCCCCAACCTGAACTTCCGCTGGAGAGCAAACCGAGACCGGTTTCCAGACTACGGTAGGTGAACGAACCGTCGCCATCGTTGTGGTAGACGCCGTAAATTTCCCTGGGCAACTCGGTTACGATAACGTCTGGCCGGCCGTCGTTGTCATAGTCCTGGAAGACTACGCCCATGCCTGAGAGCCGGCGTCCATCCTGAGAAAGAGCCGTGCCAGCATCGAGGCCGACTTCCGTAAAAGTGCCGTTGCCGTTGTTATGAAATAAATATTGCTGCATCCCATCGTTGGCTACAAAAATGTCGGTGAATCCGTCGCCATCGTAATCGGCAAAAGCCACTCCCAACGCACGTCCTTTCTTGGCGGCGATGCCGGAGCGCTGACTTACATCGGTGAAAGTGCCGTCGCCATTGTTGTGATAGAGAATGTTGGTGGTGGCGGGGAACTCTTCGGGCGGGCAATAAGTATGATAGTTGCCGCCGCAATCTTTGTTGTGTTTGGTATCCCAGTCCATGTAGCGAGTTACGAAGAGATCGAGTTTCCCGTCGTTATCGTAGTCGAAGAATCCCGCTGAAACTGACCAGCCGCCGCCAGCCACGCCAGCTTTCGCGGTTACGTCGGTGAAAGTGCCGTCGCCATTGTTGTGATACAGGATATTTTTCCCGTAGCTGGTGACGTAGAGATCGGGATAGCCATCATTGTCATAGTCGCCGACGGCGACTCCCATGCCGTAGTTGCCGTCGCCAGCGTCGGCCAGGCCGGCTTGCTGGGTTACGTCGGTGAAGCTTCCGTCTTCATTTTGCCGGTACAACCGATTCCAGTAGCGCGGGTCGTGACGATCGAAATTCTCGGGGGTTCGCATGGGGCTGGTTATCCGGCCGCCATTCACCAGGAAAATATCCAGCAAGCCGTCATTGTTGTAATCCAGGAGGGCAACTCCGCCGGGCATAGTTTCGATCAGATACTTTTGCGGAGTGGGCGAATTCTGCAGGGTGAAATCCAAGCCACGGGGTAAGTTGACGTCGAAAATTGGCGCAGAGAGAGCCGTCGCCCACAACGTCAGGGTCAGAAAGCAAGATAAGCGAAACAAAGACACCCGCAACAAAGTGTTCAGCAACTTGGAATTCCTTCAGGAGCCCAGCTTATCGCGGGAATGCCATATCGCGCATCCTCCCGGCCAGTTTTTTTTAATGTGTGCGCATCGCAATGTGGGGTTGCGCGTTCACTGGGCAGACCGGAACTGGGCAGACCGGNNATTCGATGAGCGTTACGCGAGCCGTCGCGTAGATTCCCGCTCCACAAGTCTTGGGGGAATCAGGATTTGTTCCGGGCGTATCGAGCACTTCGATCCGATGCGCGCGATCAAGAGTTCGGCCGCGAGCACTCCGATCCGGCAGGTTCCCTGATCAATGGTAGTGAGCGGAACCGACAGGACGTCGGAGTGGCGAACATTGCCGGCGCCGACGACTGCAATATCCTGGGGCAGTTTCAGGCCTGCCCCCAGGATCGCTTTCATGGCGCCGATCGCTACCGGGTCGTTGTAACAGAAGACTCCATCGGGAAGAGGCCGGACTGCCAGCAACTGCCGCATCCCTTCATATCCGCTGCTATCTCCATGGCCTCCGGAAACAATGTAATCCGACTGTGGAGGAAAGCCGCCTTTCGCCAGCGCCCGGCGGTAGCCTTCCATGCGCTCAGCAGCGATTCGCACTTCGGGACCGCGCAGGTGGGCAATGCGGCAACAACCCTTAGCGATGAGATGCTCGGTGGCCAACCGGCCAATGGCGTGATTGTCGACTCCCACGAAGCAGGCCTTCAGACCGGCGATGGGGCGGTCGATCAGAATATAGGGCGTTTTGCGCTCTTGTACTCTTTTGAAAATATTCAGATGGCTTGGTGCTTGCGAGGAAGCGATGATCAACCCATCGACCTGGCGAGCCAGCAGAGAGTCAATCTCGCTGGCCTCCAATTCAGGGTCTTCCTCAAAAGATGAAATCACCACGTGATAGCCGTGGGGCCGGACGGTTTGCGCCACAGCCCGAGCGATCTCCGCGAAGAAAGGGTGGGCGAATTCCGGCAAGAGCAAACCGATGGTAAAGGTGCGCCGGGTCACTAAACTGCGCGCGACCCAGTTCATCTGGTAGTTCAATTCCTTGGCGCGGCGCAGCACTCGGTTGCGGGTGGCGTCGCTGATGCGTCCCTGGTTTCGCAGCACCTTCGAAACAGTTACCACCGAAACATTCAGATCCCTGGCGATATCCTGCATGGTCGCGGGCATGAGGGGGAAGCATAACACTGTTTCAGGGTTAACGATTATTCAAGGAGAATAACCCATTTTCTTCTTGACAACGGTTGCCCTGGTGGACAAGAATCGCCCACCGTTATTTGGGGCCAGTTGTGGGGAAATTTCTGCAAAAGAAAGAGTCATCTATGCCAAGTCGCATACTGTGGAGCCTGCTCGTCTCGTCAGCCATCCTTGTTGCCACCTCTAGTTCACTTTTCGGGCAAAACACATATGGCTCGATCGCGGGCGCAGTCACCGATACGTCGGGAGCTTCGATCACGGACGCCAATGTGACGTTGACGAACCTGGGTACACAGGAAAAGCGCACGCAGTCCAGCGGCGCCGACGGGCTGTTCAACTTTGTGAACCTCTTTCCCGGCCAGTACCGGATTGACGTGGAAAAGCAAGGGTTCAAGCACTTCGTGCGCAACGATGTCACGGTGGACGTGCAGCAGAACACGCATGTGGATGCCGCGCTTCAGGTCGGCGAAGTGAGTCAGGTGGTGGAAGTAACGTCGCAAACGCCGCTGCTGCAATCGGAGACCTCTTCGCTCGGTACGGTTGTGGATCAGCGCGAGGCCAACGAACTGCCGCTGAATGGACGCAACATCTTTAATCTGACGACGATCACTCCGTCGGTGATTCCGCAAGGCAGCACGGAAGGTAACGTCGTGGGCAAGAATCCCTTCGACTTTGCCAACTACCAGATCGGCGGCGCCTTCGCCAATGAGGGCGCGGAGTATCTGGATGGTCAACCCCTGAATATCGGCTACATCAACCTGCCATTTCTGGTACCGACCCAGGACTCGATTTCGGAGTTCAAGGTGCAGGACAACAATCTTGGCCCCGAGTGGGGCAAGTTTGCCGGCGGCGTCATCAATATGAGCACCAAGTCCGGAACCAACACCTGGCACGGAGAAGGGTACGAATATCTGCGGAATAAGGCTTTGAATACCAACGAGTTTTTCAACAAGGTTGAGGAACTCAATGCCGGCACATCGAACACGCCGGTGCCATTCGTGCAGAATCAGTTCGGCGGCGCAGTTGGTGGAGCGGTCATCAAGAACAGGACGTTCGTTTTCGGCAGTTACGAAGGGTTCCGGCTGCGGCAAGGCACGCCGTTTAACACCACGGTCCCAACGCTCCAAGAACGCCAGGGTGACTTCTCCGACCTGTGCCTCACGGGATTCAACGGCGCTGGGCTTTGCAATGATGGGGGCGGTACTGTCCATCAGATCTACAATCCGCTTACAGCGACTTCGTTAACGTCAACCCGCACACCGTTTCCCTTTAACTGCATAGCAGATAACACGACGTTCTGCCAGACGAACGCCCCTGCGGTCGGTAATCTCATCAACCCGACCTCTGCTTATCTGTTGGGTAAGCTGGAGGCCGATCCGACGACCGGAGGAACGGTGCTTAACTTCCTCCAGTCGGGCAGCACGGGTGGCGATACCGACGAATACGTGGCCCGCGTCGACCAAACCATCACTTCAAGGCAGACTCTTTTTGGTCGGTTCACCTATTGGAAGCTGCTGAGCTTGTCGCAGGATCCTTTCAAAACCGGCCTCTGCGTGGACCGCTGCGCGGAAAACACAAACAGCAAGAGCCTGGCGCTCGGCTATAACTTCGCAATCAGCTCCAATACCATCTTCAACCTCAACGCCAGCATCAGCCGGTTCCACTATCTTAGGGCGCCGGTCAACGACAGTTTCGATATGACGCAAGAGGGCTGGCCGGCCGCCTACAACGCTCTAGTGCCGAGTATCGAACGCACGCCCATGACTCCCTGCTTCGGCCAGAACGATTCGTTGGTCGGTTGCAGCCAAGGGCAAAGCTCCATCGACGACCTTAATACCCAGTTTAATGTCTCACCCCAGGTAACCATGATTCGTGGGCACCACAATTACGTTTGGGGCTTGCAACTCGAAGAGGGTTACGACAACTACCTGCAAACCAATACCGGCGGCGGTTTGATCTCCTTCGGCGGTTCATGGACGTCAGCCGTACCCGGTACCGTGGGGGCGGGCAACGTGCAGGGTTCTGGAGCGGGTAACGGCGAAGATTTCGCCGACTTCCTCCTTGGCTATGGCAACGGCGTAGGCGCAGCGTTCGGCAATCAGACCAGCGGATCTCTGGTGATTTCAGGGCCGATCTCGGGCAAGCAGACTTACCGGGCTTTCTATTTCGGTGATACCTGGCATGCAACTCCCAAGCTGACGTTGAACCTCGGCGTCCGTTACGAGCTGCAAGGCCCATGGTCAGAGCGGTACGACAAGATGAGTTACTTCAATCCGTCTGCCACCAATTCTTCCGTTACGGGCTGCAGCGGCGTGGCGGGAAGCGCTTGCCCGGGCGATGTTTTCCTGGTCAAGACGGGGGCTAACAGCAGCCGGAACAACCTGCCGCTCTCTTACAAGGAAGTGCTGCCGCGACTTGGATTCGCCTATGCGGTGGACTCCAAAACTGTAATTCGCGGCGGTTACGGGATTTTCTTCATCCCGAATTACGTGTCGTTCAACGCCAACCCCTACAACGACATTCTTAACGCCGCTACCTCGAACTTCTACAACACGAACGACCATGGCGTAAGCCCCGCTGCAACCCTCAACGCGAACACCTGCGCCGAGCCTGTCCTTGGCGATGGAACGCTCGTCTGCGTTGGTGCGGGGCCATTTAACCAGGGAACCTATGTCGCTGGGGTCCCTACGGTAGGCGCGAATGTCATTACGGCAGTGGCCGGTCGCAACCCTCTGCCGAATGTCTCCCAGTACGCCTTGACGCAGAATAATTTCTCGGATACCGGCTACACCGTGCAGAAGTACGGGTATCTCGAGCAGTACAACCTGGATTTCCAACGTCAACTGCCGGGTGGTTTTTTCGCTGACGTTGCCTACGCCGGTTCGCACGGCGTGCATCTCGAGCAATCCAACACGAACATCAACCAGATCCCTGACAGCTACATCGCAGCGGCTGCGAGTCAATACGCTGCCGGCGGCGAAGCCGCTGTAACTATCGCTCAGCCTTTCACGGGACCCTATCCCTTCAGCCAGAATCTTCCTGGCGGTCTTGGGTCGGGAAATTTAGTGAACGGCCAGCTCGACCGCCCGTATCCACAGTATTCCGGGCTCAACCTTAACGGCTTCGGTTGCTGCGGAAGCAGTTACAATGCCTTGCAGGCAACCGTAACCCGGCGTTTCCAGGGCGGCGGCACCTTGCTAGTTGCCTATACCAACTCCAAGCTGATGTCGAACACAGACACGCTGACTTCATGGCTGGAAGGTGGAACTACGGGCGGCGTGGGAGCCGTACAAGACTGGAACAATCTCGCAGGAGAGCGGTCTCTTTCCTCGCAAGACATACCGCAACGTCTGGTTGCCAGCTACGTGCTTGATCTTCCTTTTGGACATGGCAAGAAGTTCCTCTCTGATATGAGCGGTTTTGGCAACGCAGTGGTCTCAGGCTGGGGCTTGGATGGTATCAGCACCTTCCAACGCGGCTTCCCGGTGAAGGTAAGTTGGGGCGGCGGTGACGCGCTCTCGGAAGCAGGGCTGGGGACCGGTACTCTTCGACCTGACTACATCGCGGGCTGCGATAAGAGCGTGGGCGGAAGTTCCCTGCACAAGGAACAGACGACGTGGTTCAACACAGCTTGCTTTACCGCGCCCAGCGGAAACAATCCCACGATCAGTACACCGATCAATCCCTGGACTTTTGGTAACGAGCCCCGCGTAGACGCTACCATGCGCCAGCAAGGCGTGGTCAATTTCGACTTCGCGGTATTCAAACGGACGACGATCATGGAAAGGCTGAATGTCGAGTTCCGCGCCGAGTTCTTCGACCTGTTCAATCATCCGCAATTCGGGCCGCCGAACTCAACGGCAACCAGTCCAACCTTTGGCGTAGTGACCAACACGGTCAACAGCACCTTCCGTATCGTTCAGTTCGGATTGAAGTTTATTTTCTANNGGTTGTATCCTCCCATCTATGAGAACCCTCCCAACCATCGATTATGCTGAAGCCAGGCGAATTATCGATTTCATCGTGGAAAAGGCTTCGCAAATGCAGAAGGCCGCAGCGGTGGCCATCGCCGACTCGCATGGAGACCTCATCTGTTTTGCCCGCATGGACGGCGCTCCCGTTTCTTCCATCCGCATTGCTATGAACAAGGCTTGGACTGCGGCGCGCGAGCGCAAGCCGACCAAGGAGATCGGCGAAAAGGTCAAGCATCCGGAAAAGGGCCACGACATTGCTTACTATGGCGATCCGAAATATGTGGGATGGGGCGGTGGAATTCCGGTCTGGAAGAACGGCGAAGTAGTCGGCGCGGTCGCGGTCAGCGGCCTTTCGTCGAATGAAGATATCGCTCTGGCTGCGCTGGGTGTGGAACTAATGACTGATTCCTAGCTGGTCGAGCATTCCGCGATAAGTAGTCCCGCCTCGGAAGCGTTCCAAAAGGTTCCAAGAATCAGGGATGCTGCCTCTGGACTGTCTTAAGAATTGACGTTAGTCGCTATTTTGTTATAGTTACTATCACTTTTTGTGGGACTGCGGCTAGCGTGCGGCGTTCATGCACGGGAAAGGGGGCGGGAGATGGCCAGTGCGCTCGTGACACGGACGACGACGGCGGGGAAGGTTGGAGAGCAGCCTGAGGCTGGGCTGCGGCAGCGGAAGAAGGCACGCCTGCGGCAGCAGATTATCGGCACCTCGATCAAGCTGTTTCGCAGGCACGGATACGATGACACCCGGATCGACGACATTGTGCAGGTGCTCGAAATCAGCCAGCCCACTTTTTTCCGATATTTCCCCAGCAAGGACGCGGTTCTACGCGAGGTGGGAGAACGCGGCTATGCCTGTATCCGCGAGCGCCTGCGCCTGGAACTGTCGAACCAGGCAGGGACGGAGGAGCGCCTGCGCCGACTCTACCTGACCATGGCGCGCGAGGTCGAAGGCGATAAAAAACTTTGGCAGGCGGTGGTGTTGTCGGGCGCCATGGATCCGGTGCGATCCGCGGAATTGCGCGGTCACGAGGAGGCTGCCGTCAGTTTGCTGCGAGAAATTCTGACGCAAGGGCAGAAGCGCGGCGAGGTGACCCGAGCATTTCCGGTTGTGCACCTGGCCGAATTCATGGAAGGACTCTACAACACGGTGGTGCGGCAATGGGCCGTGGATTTGACCGGGCCGCACAAGCTCACGGATCGGGTACGGAGCGCGGTAGAGTTTTTTTTGCGCGGCATCCGGCCCTAAGTTTTCTTCGATCAGAGTGCATTTTTAGATAGAGGAGCGCGATGAAGGCCGCCGTTCTGCACGCATTCAAATCACCCTTGGTGCTGGAGGACGTGCCTCGACCGGAACCGGCGGCGGACGAAGTCCTGATTGAGGTAGAAGTCTGCGGCGTGTGCCACTCCGATCTGCACGTGGCTGACGGTGACTGGAAACAATTTGCCGGAATCGTAAAGCAGCCACTGATTCTGGGACACGAGATTGTAGGCCGCGTGGTGGAGCGGGGGTCGGCTGTGCAGAGTGTGGAGGTAGGAGAACGGGTCGGAGTCCCATGGCTGCAGTGGACTTGCGGGCGATGTGAGTTTTGCCGGGAAGGGAATGAGAATCTGTGCCTGCGGCAGCGCATCACGGGCGTCATGGTGGACGGGGGCTATGCGGAATTTTGCATGGCTCCGGCCAGCCACGTGGTCAAGATTCCCGACAGTCTTTCGTCCGAGCAGGCGGCGCCGCTGCTTTGCGCCGGAGTCACGGTTCATCGCGCCCTTAAGAAGGCGAAGATTCGAGCCGGGGAGCGGTTGGCGGTCTTCGGGGTCGGCGGGCTTGGCCATCTTGCGGTGCAGATTGGGCGCGCGGCGGGCGCGGAGGTGACGGCGATCGATGTGGTCGACGAAAAGCTCGCGCTGGCGAAGTCATTGGGTGCGGCTCGCACCCTGAATGCAACCAAGGACGATGTGGTAAAGGAAGTGCGCCGGGTCGGCGGGATGCACGTGGCGATGGTCACCTCGGCAGCCAAGTCCGCATATGACATGGCGTTCTATTGTGTNNTCCGCCGTGGGCACGCGGGAAGATCTGCGCGAGGTGCTGGCGATGGGAGCCGCCGGAACGGTCCGTTGCCAGCTGACGACACGCCGGCTCGCCGACGTCGGCGAGGTTTTTGGGCAACTAAGCCGCGGTGAGGTCACAGGACGGGCTGTGCTGCGCTTACGGGACTGATTCC
This sequence comes from Acidobacteriaceae bacterium, assembly GCA_003131635.1. Taxonomy (GTDB): domain Bacteria; phylum Acidobacteriota; class Terriglobia; order Terriglobales; family Acidobacteriaceae; genus Sulfotelmatobacter. Next base: position 50,974 of record PKVZ01000071.1, on the reverse strand, counting down.
GTTGCGGTATTCAGCGCACCCTATCCCCTATCGGCTGCTCGGCAAGTTTTTACGGTCTCGCAAAGGTTCGTTGACGTTAGTAACTATAATATGTTATTAACTATCACTTTTGTGGGATCGCGAGTGGAAAGGCAATGCAGGTGAATGTCAAGCAGCTTTTCGATCTGAGCGGACGCGTGGCCGTTGTCTCGGGCGGATCGATCGGACTGGGGCGTCAGATGGCTGAGGGTCTGGCGGAGATGGGCGCCAACCTGGTTCTCTGTGCGCGCAAGAAGGAACGCTGTGAGCATGCGGCGGAGGAGTTGCGCGCCCTGGGTGTGCAAACTCTGGCGTTGGGTTGCGATGTCAAAGACAAGGCCGCGATTCAGGAAGTCGTGAACGCGACCCTGGCAAAGTTCGGACGAATCGACATTCTGATCAACAATGCTGGAGTGTCATGGGCGGCTCCGGTGGAAGAAATGACGCTGGAGCAATGGGATAAAGTCCTCTCCACTAATTTGACCGGCACATTTCTATTTAGCCAGGCGGCGGGCAAGGCCATGGTCGCGCAAAAGTCGGGCAAAATTATCAACATCGCATCCGTGGCGGGACTGGGCGGAGCGTCGGCGGAGCTGCAGGCGATCGGTTACCACGCGAGCAAAGGGGGTGTGATCGCTTTTACCAAAGACCTGGCATGCAAGTGGGCGCCACACAACGTACAGGTGAACGCGATTGCCCCGGGTTGGTTCCCAACGCACATGTCGGATTGGGTCATCGAGCACCGGAGAGATTCGCTCCTGGAGAAGATTCCATCGGGCCGTTTTGGGGGCGATCACGATCTGAAAGGTGCGGCGGTATTTTTGGCGTCGGACGCTTCGGCTTATGTGACCGGGCACGTGCTGGTGGTCGATGGAGGCCAGTCGGCCTGGTAAGAAAATTTCATGAACTTGCCACTGACACCGGTCCGTTTTCTGCGCTATTCGGAGTTGCAGTTTCCCCGGAAGACGGCCGTAGTGTGCCAGGAACACCGGTTTACCTACGCCGAGTTTGGCGATCGTGTAGCGCGTTTGGCGGGCGCGCTGCGCCGCGCCGGAGTGAAGCCTGGCGATCGCATTGCGTTTCTTAGTCTGAACTGCCATCGCCTGCTCGAAGCTTATTACGGAGTTCTCGAGGCGGGCTGCATTTTGCTTCCGCTCAATATCCGCCTGTCAGGTCTAGAGCTGGCTTACATTCTGAACGATTCGGGTGCGGCGGTGCTGTTCCTGGAAGAAGAGTTTGCTGGCCTGGTGGATACGTTTCGGCGGGAGCTGCCGACGGTGATCGCGTTCCACCAGATGGATGGAACTCCGCAAGCGGCCTGGCTTTCCGGTCAGACTTACGAGCAGATGCTGGCCTCAGCCGCCCCTTACCGGGAGGAATTGATGGCGTTCGACGAAAACTCCGTGGCAGAAATGTTCTACACCAGCGGAACCAGCGCCAGCCCGAAAGGTGTGATGCTCACGCACCGCAACGTGCACCTGTATGCGATGAACATCGCATTGCATTACCACATCGCTAATGACCACGTGGTGCTGCACACCATCCCTTTGTTTCACGCCAACGGTTGGGGAGCGGCCCATACGGTCACGATGGTGGGAGGGACGCATGTCATGCTTCCGCGCTTTGTGCCGGAGGAAATATTCCGACTGGTGGAACGAGAGCGCGTCACTCAGCTGAGCCTGGTGCCGATTATGGCCGCCGCATTGGTGCAGTCGCCGGCGCGTTCGAAGTATGACTTGAGCAGTGTGGAGTGGGCGTCGATTGGCGGCGCGGCATCTTCTCCGAATTTGATCCGGGACGCGGAGCAGACGTTGGGATTTAAATGCTTCTCGGGATACGGACTGACCGAGTGTTCGCCTTCGCTTTCCACCGCCGAACTGAAACCGGAGATGCAATGCACGCCGGAGGAGCGGTACGTTGTGCAAGCCATGACCGGCTGGGCTTTTCCGGGATGCGAGCTTCGAGTGGTCGATGCCAAAGACAACGATGTGCCGCACGACGGGGTGACGATGGGAGAAATCATTGCCCGCAGCGACGGAGTGATGGCGGGTTATTGGCAACAGCCGCAAGCCACGGCGGAAGCTTTGCGGGGCGGATGGTTTCACACCGGCGACATGGCCGTGATCGCGGAGAACGGCTACATCCTGATCGTGGATCGCAAGAAGGACATCATTGTAAGCGGCGGAGAAAATATTTCGTCGCTCGACGTTGAAAAAGTTCTGTCGGCACACCCCGGCGTTTACGAAGCCGCCGTAATTCCCGTGACCGACTCGAAATGGGGTGAGGTGCCGAGAGCCGTTGTGGTGGCCAAGCCAGGATGCAAGCTGAGTGAAGCGGAGCTGATCGAGTTCTGCCGCTCACGTCTGGCGCATTACAAGTGTCCGCAATCGATCGACTTTTGCGAGAGCTTGCCCAGAACAGCGACAGGCAAAGTCTTGAAGCGGGAGTTGCGAAAAAAGTATCTGACGGATTCTGCTCCTCATTAGGGCTGTGGCCGGAGCAGGAGTTCGGGAAGCTGGTGAGAGCGCCGATGAACGACCTTGTCAAAATCAACAAAGACAACGATGTCGCAGTAATCACGATCGACAATCCACCGGTGAACGCGCTCAGTCCCGGAGTGCCGGAGGGAATCTGGGCGGCGATCGATCAGGTGAATGCCGACAATGCCATCAGAGCCGCGGTCGTAATCGGTGCTGGCCGTACGTTTGTCGCCGGCGCCGACATAAGGGAATTCGGCAAGATGACTTCCGGCGCCTCACCCCGTAGAACACTGTTACCACTTCTGCTTCACCTCGAAGAGAGCGGCAAGCCAGTGGTGATGGCGATTCACGGCACGGCTTTTGGGGGCGGACTGGAACTGGCCATGGCCGGCCACTACCGGGTGGCAGCCCCCACGGCGCAGGTTGGCCAGCCGGAAGTGAAACTGGGAATTATTCCCGGAGCCGGCGGAACCCAGCGTTTGCCGCGGCTTGTGGGCGTCGCCAAGGCAGTGGAGATGTGTGCCGAGGGCAAGCCGGTTTCGGCGCGGGATGCTGCCGCGCTTGGACTGATTGATCGTTTGATCGAGGGGGACCTACTCTCGGGCGCAGTGGTGTTCGCGCGCGAAATCGCAGAGAAGCCTGCTCCGAAGACGCGAGAGCGAACAGAGAAGCTGGGAACTATAGCGGACAACGGCGCGATTTTTTCCGCGGCCCGCGACGCCGCTCACAAAAAACAACGAGGCATGAAAGCTCCGCTAGCGGCGATCGAGGCGGTGGAAGCCGCGACTCGCTTATCGTTTGAAGCAGGCTGCCAGGCCGAACAGAAACTTTTCACCGACTGTCTTTTCTCCGATCAGTCGAAGGCGCTCATCCATGTATTCTTTGGCGAGCGCGAGGTGGGGAAGATTCCTGACATTCCGAAACAAACTCCGCTGATGCCGGTGAACCGAGTCGCAGTGGTTGGTTCCGGAACCATGGGCGGAGGCATCGCCATGGTGTTTGCCAACGCCGGCATTCCGGTGCTGCTCAAGGATCTGGATGAAGCGGCGCTTGATCTGGGCATGGGGAAGATCCGCAAGAACTACGCCAGTTCGGTGCAGCGTGGGCGCTTCACCCAGGAGTTCATGGATGAGCGCCTGTGGCTGATCACGCCCGTGCTCACCTACGATGCGTTCTCCGATGTGGACATGGTGGTGGAGGCGGTTTTCGAAGGCATGGCACTGAAGAAAAGTGTGTTTGCGGATTTGGACCAAGCGTGTAAGCGGGGAGCAATTCTGGCGAGCAACACCTCGACGCTGAACATCGACGAAATCGGCGCAGCCACGTCGCGGCCGGAAGCTGTGATCGGAACCCACTTCTTCAGTCCGGCCAATGTAATGCGCTTGCTTGAAATTGTGCGCGGAAAAAAATCGAGCAAAGAAGTGGTCGCCACTTGCATGCAACTCTCCAGAAAGCTGGGCAAGATCGGAGTGCTGGTAGGGAACTGCCGCGGTTTTGTTGGTAACCGCATGTTCGGCCCGTATCGGCGCGAAGCGCAATTTCTCGTGGAAGAAGGAGCGGATGTAGAAGCCGTGGATAAGGCGCTCTTCGATTTTGGAAATGCCATGGGCCCGCTAGCGACGGGCGATTTGGCGGGTCTCGATGTGGGCTGGCGCATTCGCCAAGAGTACAGGCACCTGGAAAAACCCGGAATCCGCCAGCCCTTTGCCGAAGACCGTCTTTGCGAACTGGGGCGCTACGGCCAGAAAACGATGAAAGGATGGTATCGATACGACGAGAACCGCCGTGCGAGCGCGGATCCCGAAGTCGCCGCCCTGGTGCGGCAGTGGAGCGCAGAGGCCGGAATCCCGCAGCGGCAAATTTCCGCCGCGGAGATCGTCGATCGTTGCATCTATGCGCTGGTCAACGAGGGCGCGCGCATTCTCGAAGAAGGATACGCGCTGCGCGCGGTCGACATCGACATCATCTACCTCAACGGTTATGGCTTTCGACCTTATCGAGGCGGCCCCATGTGGCACGCCGACACGGTGGGATTGCAAAACGTTTACCAACGCGTTTGCGAATTCCACCAACTACACGGAGAAGCGTGGGCGCCGGCTCCTCTGCTAAAGCGCCTGGCGGAAGCGGGCAAAACTTTTGCCGAGTTTGACAAGGAGCAGGGTACGACCGGGTTGTTGGAGCGGACGAATTCGGCATGAAGCACATCACGTTGGTGCGCCACGGGCAAGCGTCTTTTCTGGAGGCGGATTACGACAAGTTGTGTGCGAACGGCGAGGCGCAAGCCAGATTGCTGGGAAAGTACTGGTTGCGGCGGGGCATGATTTTTCACAACGCTTACGCGGGCCCGCGTTTGCGGCAACAGGAGACGGCGCGGATCGTGGCCGAAGTCTTTCGCAACGCGGGTCATAGTTTTCCGGAGATCGCGGTGATGAGCGAATTCGATGAATATCAAGCCGAGGCCGTGATGCGCACGTGCCTTCCACAATTAAGGCAAGTGGACTCCGGGATTAGCGAACTGAGCAGCGCGCATGAGAGCGCCTGCGAGCCCGGAGAGCGGCGCAGGACTTTTCAAAAACTGTTCGAGGCAGTAACCGGCAAGTGGGTGGCGGGGGAGACTGCCGCGGACGGCATTGAATCCTGGCATGAGTTCTGTTTGCGGGTGGAACGCGGGGTGGTGCAAGTGATGCGCGGTATTACTCCGGCGGCGAGCGCGGTGATCTTCACTTCCGCGGGACCGATTGGGGCGGCCGTGCGCTGCGCGCTGCATCTGTCTCCGGAGGACACGCTGCAGATGTCCTGGATGTCGCGCAACGCTTCGTTCAGCGAGTTTCGTGCGTCGGGCGAGAGATTGGCGCTGAGCGCGTTCAATGCCCACCCGCATCTCGATGAGGATTCAATGCTGACGTATTGGTAGCCGATACAGGACTTGCGAGTATGGTGGCGTTCTGCGATCAAGCGGGAACGGTGAGGGCCGGCGAAGAACTTGATCTCGCCCGTCTAGTTCCATTTCTGCGCGGTCACTTCGCTCACAGCGGACCGGTTTCGATCGAACAATTTCCCAGCGGCCATTCCAATTTGACTTACATGGTGCGGCTGGGGAGCCGGGAAGTGGTGCTGCGGCGCCCGCCTTTTGGCAGCAAAGTGCGGACGGCACATGACATGTCGCGAGAGTATCGCGTGCTGTCCAAACTACACGCCGCTTATCCTGTGGCGCCGAAGGCGATCCTTTATTGCGACGATCTTTCGATTCTCAATGCGCCTTTCTACCTGATGGAGCCGATTCGCGGAATGATCATTCGCCGCGACCCGCCCACGGATGTGCCCTTTCCGGCGGAGACCGCACAGAAATTAAGCGAAGCGTTTCTCGATAACCTGGTGCGTCTCCACAGTGTCGATTACGCCGCGATTGGGCTTGGCGATCTGGGCAAACCACAGGGCTATCTTGAACGCCAGGTCAAAGGTTGGATCGAACGCTACCATAATTCGAAAACGCACGACCTGCCCGAGGTCGAACGCATTTCCGCCTGGCTGGTGCAGCGAATTCCGGTGAGCCATCAAACCGCACTGATTCACAACGATTACAAGTATGACAATGTAGTGCTCGACCCGAGTGATGCGACCAGGATCGTGGGGGTTTTAGATTGGGAGATGTGCACGCTGGGAGATCCGCTGACGGACATGGGGACTGCCCTGGCATATTGGGTTGATCCGCAAGATGCTGAAGAAGTTCAGGAAATTCGGAGCGCGCCGACTACGCTGCCGGGCACACTGACGCGCGCACAATTGGTCGAGCGCTATGCGGCAGCCACGGGCTGCGATGCCAGCGACATGAATTTCTATCTGACTTTTGCCCGCTTCAAAGTCGCCGTCATCATTCAGCAGATTTACTACCGTTACGCGCAAGGGCTTACCCAGGACGAACGTTTCGCGGCCATGCCGCAGAGAATCCATACCTTGCTGCGTGCTTCATGGCAGGGCGCGGAAAGCGGGACGATATGAAGCAACGATCACTCCGGGTAATACCGAACCAGCCACTCCGCGACGCAGCAGGGTTTTTCGGCGGATTCGCTCGCGACGTGAATGAGGAATGCAGCGTCCAGAAACCCGCGCGAATCTTTTTCCGTAAACTCGCCCACCTCTTTTTTCATAAACTCGCCCGACTCTTTTTTCATAAACCCGCGCGATTCTTTTTCCGGCAGCTTCGCCGAAAGCAGGGTGACGCGGGCGCGGACCGCCGAGCCGGCACGAACGGGCGAAGGAAAACGAACCTTATTCAGTCCATAGTTGACGCTCAACGCGACCCCCGAACGGATATGGATTGCCTGTTTAAGAAAGTGACTCAGGAGCGAAAGAGTGAGAAAGCCATGGGCAACGGAGCCGCCGAAGGGCGATTCGCTTTGGGCGCGCTCCGGGTTCACATGAATCCACTGGCGGTCCTCGGTGGCGTCGGCAAATTTCAGGATGCGATCCTGCGTGATCACAAACCACTCGGTTGCGGGGAAATCGCGTCCTTCGAACTGTTTCAGGGAATTTAGATTCTCAATCTCAAAAGGTGGCATAGGAGTTTTCATGACGACATTAACAGACATCTCGCACAAGACGACAAAAGGAACTGCATTTCTGCTCGAAGAATCGACACCGCAAGACATCTTCACCCCGGAAGATCTTAGCGAAGAACATCTCGCTGTCGGCCACATGGTGGACGAATTCTGGGCCAACGAGGTCGAGCCGAATCTTCCAGCGATCCGCGAAAAAAAGCCAGGGGTTGCGATGGCAGTATTGCGCAAATCGGTGGAATTGGGTCTGACTGCAATGGCGATTCCGGAGGAGTATGGCGGCATGGCCATGGATCTGCCCTCGTTGATGGTAACGGCCGAGCGTATGGGACAGGACGGCTCTTACGGAGGCTGGCACTCGGCGCACACCGGAATCGGCACGCTGCCGGTGGTTTACTTTGGAACTCCAGAGCAAAAGCGCAGGTATTTGCCGAAGCTGGCCAAAGTGGAGATGCTGGCGGCCTATGCGCTCACCGAGCCACTGGCGGGGTCCGATGCGCTGGCCGCGCGAACTCGCGCCGATCTCGCGCCCGATGGCAAGCACTACATTTTGAATGGCCAGAAGATGTGGATTACCAACGGGGGCGCGGCCGATCTGTTTACGGTGTTTGCCAAGGTTGGAGGCGAAAAATTTACCGCATTTCTGGTGGAGCGGAATTTTCCCGGCGTCAGCAGCGGCGCGGAAGAACACAAGATGGGTATCACGGGCAGTTCCACTACGGCGGTGTATCTCGATAACGTCCCGGTGCCGGTGGAAAACGTGCTGGGTGAGATTGGACGCGGCCACATGATCGCATTCAACATCCTCAACATTGGACGGCTGAAGCTGGGACCGGCGGGGGTCGGGGCGGCGAAAAACGTGTTCGCTATTTGTATAAAGTATGCCAAACAGCGCAAAGCATTCGGCTCGGCGATTGCCGAGTTTGGCGCGATTCAACATAAGTTGGCTGAAATGGCGATCCGTATTTTTGTGGCGGAGTCGATGACGTGGCGTGTGGTTGGGCTGATTGAGAATCAAATGCCCGTCGCTTCTCCGGAATCGTCCGACGGTACACAAGAGCTGAAGGCCATCGAGGAATTTGCCGCCGAGTGCTCGATGATCAAGGTCTACGTCAGCGAAATGCTGGACTACGTGGTCGATGAGGGAGTCCAAATCCACGGAGGCTACGGATACCATAAAGACTACGCAGTCGAGCGGGCCTATCGTGATTCGCGGATCAATCGTCTATTTGAAGGAACCAGCGAGATTAACCGGTTGGTGATCACGGGCATGCCATTGAAGCGTGCAGCTCGGGGAATTCTGCCTCTGCTCGAAGCCGCCCGCGCTGCGGTGAAAGAAGCCGGAGCGCAACCTGCGGAAGTGGCCGGTGATCCGGAACTGAGCCTGGTTCAGAATGCGAAAAAGATTGCTCTGCTGACCCTGGGGATCGCACACCAGAAGCACGGCGCGAAGCTCGAACAGCAGCAGGAGATCATCATGAATATGTCTGACATCATCATGGAAGTGTTTGCCATGGAGTCGAGCCTGCTGCGCAGCCGGAAACTGGCGGCGGCCGGTGGCGGAGCGAACGCGGCGGATGCCTGTGCCGTGTATCTGCGTGATGCCATCGGCAAAATCGAACTCGCGTCAAGAACGGTGCTGAGCGCCTGTTCCCAGGGCGAGGAACTGCGCTGGAATCTTTCCCGTTTGCGCGCATATGGCGCTCACGATCCGGTGAATTCGATCGAACTGCGGCGCCAGATTGCGCGGCGGTTGTTGGCCAGCGAAAAGTATACGGTTTGAGGGAAAGACTCCAATGTCATTCGTTCAGAATCAAGGAACAAAGCTTTATTGGGACGAACAAGGGCGAGGGGAACCGGTTCTGCTGATCATGGGCCTGGGATACCCCTCGAGCCTGTGGCACCGCACGCGACCGATGCTTGCACAAGACTTCCGCACGGTGGCGCTGGACAATCGAGGCGTGGGATTGAGCGACGTTCCCTCCGGCCCGTATTCAATTTCCACTATGGCATCGGACGCGGCCGCGGTTCTGGACGCAGCCGGAGTTTCCAACGCTCACGTTTTCGGAGTCTCGATGGGAGGCATGGTTGCACAAGAATTCGCTCTGCAATATCCGGCGCGGACGCGCTCACTCATTCTCGGCTGCACTTCGCCCGGCGGACCTTCGGTAGTGCGGGCCGAGCGCAAAGTGTCCGACATTCTGATGGCCCGTGACATGTCGCTGGAGCAGGCACGGGCGGCCATACTTCCCTACATCTACGATGCGGATACGCCGCGAGAGAAAATTGAGGAAGATGTGACCTTGCGCCGGCAATGCCTGCCTTCGCAGGAAGGCTACACCGCTCAACTGCAGGGAATTCTGGCGTGGGAGGCATACAGTCGTATCGCGCAGATCACGGCGCCGACGCTGGTTATCCACGGAAAGTCGGATGCGCTGGTGCCACCCGGCAACGGGGAATTGATTGCGGCGCGTATTCCCGGCGCAAAGCTGGTTTTGCTCGATCATGCGAGTCATCTGTTTCTTACGGATCAGACTCAGGCGGCTCACAACCATATTCGCGAATTCCTTTAGTCGCACGCTGAAAGGAGTTAATCCCGCGAACAGGGATGTCATGAGCCAATTTTCCGCTGCGAAACGAATACCCGTCTAGATTCTCGGCAAGCATACTGCATTATCAAAACAATTCATTTGATGAATTTTGCGAATGCGGATACGCTACGCGCCATTATGGAGATACGGCGCCCTGAAGCGAGGAGCGTGGGGAGTTTTTTGTCCGTTCTCATTCAGCAAATTCAAAACAAAAACAAAAAAAACAAAAACAAGAGAAGAAGCGCGAAGGCGTTCTGTCCTGGAAGCAGTCGGGTTGGAAGAAACCTGTCCGGTCGCCGGTTGAGCCGCCGGAGGATCTTTATCGCGATTTAAGACAAGCCTGGTGAGGCAGAGGGAATATGAGTCTCGAACGGAGCAGTATTGGTAATTGTGCGGCTTCAGGTCAACGGACGCGCTACTGGAAACGCGGATTTTTCTATTCAGGGATTGCCGCAGTCTCACGTATAGGTATCCTGGCGTGCTTCTTGCTCGCAACCTCTATAGCTTACGCACAGGGCGTGGGCTCTTCGGGAGAAATTACCGGGACGGTGACCGACGCTGCGGGCGGCGTTTTGCTGAAAGCTACGGTCACTGTGGGGGATACACAAACTGGTCTGAAGCGCACCGCCACGACAAATTCCACCGGTCAATTCCGAGTAACCGGGCTTTCGCCCGCGACTTATGACGTCAGCGCGGAAATGGCAACGTTTGGCACACAGATTCGAAGGGGAGTCACCGTCGAGGTCGGCCAGACGGTCATCTCCGATTTCAAACTGAATCCTTCCAGGGTTGCAACGGTGGTCGAGGTAACGGACCAACCCCCGCAGGTGGAGACTGAACGAGGCAGCCAGGCGGACAGAATCTCGCAACAGTACATCGCCGACCTGCCGATTGACCGGCGCGATTATCTTACGTTTACCTTGCTTGCACCCGGGGTCTCCGATGCCACCCGACTGGCGGGGGACCAGGATTTCAGAGTCAAACAAACGCCGCAAAGCGGATTGTCCTTCTACGGCAGCAATGGCCGGGGAAACAGCATAACGGTGGATGGGGGCGAGACCTCGGGAGATAGCGGGGGCGTGCGCCTGACAGTGAGCCAGGACGATGTGCAGGAATTCCAGATCAATCGCAGCAACTACGCTGCAGACCTGGGCGCAGCCACCGGGGCGTCGATCAATATTGTAACCAAGTCCGGCACCGACAAAGTGCACGGCACGCTCTATGGGTTTTTCCGCAACGATGCGTTGGACGCCGCAAATCCGTTTTCCTTCAGCCAGGCATTGCAGCCCGGACAGACCTTCAATCCTGCCAACCCCGATACTTTGGGTTCGCCGATAAAGGATAATTTGAGCCGCCAGCAATACGGCGGCACGGTGGGTTTCCCGATCAAGAAAGATAAGACGTTTCTATTTGCCGCATTCGAGGGCTTGCGGCAAAATGCGCAGAACGCGGTTCCTCTGTTGACCGACACGAATGTTTTTCGTCCGACGGCGGCGCAGAATGCCATTATTGGCACGCTGGAGACAAACCCATCACCGGCGCCGGTGCCTTGCTTGCCCAGCGTACCCCTGCCGCCGAGTGTTTGCGGTTTTGCTCTGCAGAGCATTTTAACGGTCAACCCGAATCCCGGAGGTGCGAACCCATTCATAACTCCGGGGCAGGGCGCATTGAACGGCTTCCTGATCGATCAGTTCGAAACTCAGGGCGGACTTTTCCCCTACGACACGCGGGAATACCTGGCGTCGGGCCGCCTGGATCACCGCTTCGATACGAACAACGAGATCTCCGTAACGTACAGATATGGGCACGATCTGGAAGAGTCTCCAGATGTGCAGTCGTTGACTGCTTATTCAGCGGGAAGTTCGCTCCACACCTACGATAACAATTTGCAAGCCGCCTGGTATCGCCAGTTCAGTTCGACTGCTGGGAACGAGGCTCGGGTGCAATGGGATTACAACAGCTTTAACGTGATTCCGAACGAACCGGGACAGGTTGGGCTCCAGATTCCCAGCTTCATCAATAATTTGGGAACGAACATTTTCATACCCAATCTCACCATCCTGCGGCGTTACGAATTCGCGGACAATTTCTCCGTGACCCGCGGCCATCACAACCTCAAGTTTGGCGCCTACGAACTACTCCGCGGCAATCACACCGAATCGCACACCTTCTTTCCCGGCCGTTTTGTGTTCGGTTCTCTGCCTGGATTTCTGATCAGCCCACAGCTTGCTACCACCACCATCAACCCGCTGCAATCGGCATCGTTTGGCTTGCCGCAGGTTTACCAGCAAGGTTTCGGAAATCCCACATACCCGTATTACAGCCGGCCGCTGACCGCGTTCTATGGGCAGGATTCCTGGAAGATCGCGCCAAACCTCACTCTTGATTACGGTCTCCGCTACGACCTGGACTCGCAATTCGCCCCATTGACAACCTATAAGAAAGATTTTGCGCCCCGGGTTTCATTCGCATGGGATCCATTCAAGGATCATAAGACTGTGGTCCGCGGCGGGTACGGAATTTTCTACGGACCCGTGGACGTACAAATTCCCGACGTCGACTTAAGCCTGGGGGCGGTTAACCAGAATAAGTCTGCGGTCGAGAACATCGGAGGACCGAGCCAGGTCGCAAATCTGACGGCGACTTGCGGAGTCTCCCAGTTCGGTGTACCGATAATCCCCGGTACTGGCTCTAGCCCGTGCAACCGCGAAATTTCTATTTATGTAGATCCGATTGGCGGGGTGCCGGCCTTAAAGTTGGCGGGCGCGCCCACCGTTTTCCAGACACTCTTTGCGCAGGGATTAATTCAGTGCACAACCCCGACCCCGGGGAATGCGGCCTGCATCACGCCGGCTGCTGTGGCTCCGTTTGGCATCAATGTTACGAATAGCGGTCCCGTCGGTCCGCTGCAGGTGGTGTTCGTGAATCAACCCGGATATCGCCCGCCCATCGCGCAACAGGCTTCCTTCGGAATTGAACGGGAGATGGGAACCGGGTTCTCGATTTCTGTGAGCGGAATCTATACTCACACGCAAAGGCTCCCGATCGCGATCGATACCAACCTGCTGCCGGCGCCATTCACCACGCTGACTCTGGCCAATGGTCAAACGATTTCCTATCGCAACTGGAACACCACAGCCGCGGGCGCCGATCCGCTGGGAGGAACTGAGCCTGGCGGCCTGCCCTGTGATAACCCAAACATTCAGTGCTTTGTAAATCCGCTGGTGGTGCAGAACAACCAGTACAGCTCACAGGCCTATGCGCTTTACGAGGGCGCCATTGTGGAGGTCAAGAAGCGCTTCCGCCAGCACTTCACTTTGTTTGGCAATTACACATTCAGCAAAGGCTATGACACGTCCACGGATTACAACTCCGATTACGGTCCACAGGATCCGACAAACATCAACCTGGATCGCAGCCTTTCCGAGTTCGATCAGCGGAGCAAAGTAGTGATTGCGGGTGTGCTCGACAGTCCGTGGAAAGAAAATATTTTGTCGGGCTTTCAGCTGGCTCCCATCTTTTCGGCCCACAGCGGGCATCCTTTCAACTTGCTGGCGGGCGGAGAAGTGAACGGCGACAACCATACAACGAATGAACGTCCCATCGGAGCGCCGCGCGACACTGGCCTTGGTCCCGATTACATTGACTTTGACATGCGCTTGACCTGGGCGCACAAGCTGGGCGAAAAGGCAAACCTGCAGTTCACTGCGGAAGGATTCAACATTGCGAACCGGACGAATTTTGCCAGCGTAAACAATGAGGTCAGCCCGCTCTTTGGTTTGACCCCGGGGTTCACCACCTTCAACGTAAGCGGGATCCGGCCGGGCACGGCGCTGCCGGGCGGCGGGACGGCCACTTCCAGCACGCCGCTGGCCTTCACTTCCGCGTTTCCGAAGCGGCAGGTGCAACTCGGCGTGCGCTTGTCGTTCTGAGGCGGGCGCTCATCCGCTCGCGAACGGCGTGAGCCGGGAATGTACGACTGAACCTCTGGACAGCATCGCAATCAGCCGGTCACTGTTCACTTTGTCAGGGAATGGTGGTCGAAGCTGATAACACGAGTGATCTTCCATACTCCATCTTTGTTTTGCCAGAGGTGAATGAACTGCGCCTCGCCGACAGACTCGGTATTCTCGTGTCCGGGATGGTGGAAACGGTGAACGCCAATCTCCACTGCGCCGTAGTTGGCAATGGGGTATACCTCAAGCGTCCCTGGAACGAGTTCTCTGGTCACCTTGCCACAGATGTTGTTCTTCACACCCTCAACCAGAGCTTGCCGTCCGCTGGTTAAGCCGCTCTTGTCATGATAGAACTCCAAATCGTCGGCCAACAGCGATCCGAGTTTCTCCAAATCGCAATGGTTGTAGGCGTCGAAAAGTTTGGCGTCCAACGTCTGGATCGTTTGAAAAAGTGGATCGGGTGCAGGCGCAGCCTGTGCCTGGATGTGAGCAAGCGGTGCAGCAAGCAGCGCTGTAAAGAGAAGCGCTGGCAGCGGAGCAAAGGTCTTTTTCATGAAGGAATCCTTCTCTGCGAGGTATCCGCACGTGGTTCTACGTGCGAAGCGGTTAGATTGTTCCGCACTTGAGGAGGGCCTCTGGGGAACTCAGGCCCGCAATGCTTATGGGCGTCCTACAGACTGGCGACTCGTCGGCACTGGAAAGCGTCCCCCTGAACGGCTCTCGCTGCGCGCTCAGGCCGTAGCCATAATCCTGGATTTGTATTTGTTCAGTTCCAGCTTGGCGATCAGAGCGCGATGCACTTCGTCGGGCCCGTCCGCAATGCGTAGAGTGCGAATCGTGGCAAACAATTCGGTCAAGGGAACATCGTCAGAGACGCCGGCGCCACCGTGCATTTGAATTGCCTGATCGATAATCTCCAAAGCAATGTTCGGAACCGCGACCTTGATCTGGGAGATTTCGCTGCGCGCGCCTTTGGTCCCAACTTCATCGAGCATCCACGCCGCCTTCAGAGTCAGAAGCCGGGCTTGCTCCAGCTTGATTCGTGCATTGGCAATCACGTCGGCGTTCCCACCCAGTTCGGCCAAAGGCTTGCCGAAGGCCACGCGCTGCAGCGAGCGGCGGCACAAAAGTTCAAGCGCGCGTTCCGCCGCTCCCAGCGTGCGCATGCAGTGATGGATGCGGCCGGGACCAAGCCGGCCCTGCGCGATTTCGAAGCCGCGGCCCGGCCCGGCAATAATGTTGTCGCGTGGCACCCGAACATTGCTGAACCGAACCTCACCATGACCGAAAGGCTCGTCATAAGAACCAAATACCGGCACCATACGTTCGATCTTCACTCCCGGAGTAGCGAGCGGCACCAGGACCATGGAATGACGCTCGTATTTCGGGGCAGAAAGTTCAGTCAACCCCATGAAGATCAGCAGCCGGCAGTGAGGATGCCCGATGCCCGAACTCCACCACTTCCGACCGTTGAGGACGACGTGGTCGCCTTCAATGAGCGCCGTGGCTTGCATGTTGGTGGCGTCCGAGGAAGCCACATCCGGTTCTGTCATGCAAAATGCGGAGCGAATTTCGCCGGCCAGCAGAGGCGCAAGCCAGCGCAGCTTTTGCGCTTCCGAGCCATACTTCACCAGAACTTCCATATTGCCCGTGTCGGGAGCGTTGCAGTTGAAAACTTCGGGCGCGATCAAAGATCGCCCGGTAATCTCCGCCAAAGGCGCGTATTCCACATTGCTTAGGCCGGCGCCATATTTCCCATCGGGAAGAAACAGGTTCCACAGTCCAGCCGCCCGCGCTTTGGCCTTCAACGTCTCCATCACCGGAGGCTGCTTCCAACTGCGCCAGTCGGAAACATTCTGCAATTGCGCGCAATACTCAGGCTCCGCCGGCAATACCTGCTCGTGCATGAACGCAGAGAGGCGCTGAACATAGCCTTGGGCTCTCGGTGACGAAGAAAAATCCATGTAAACCGGCTCTCTCCGAAGCAACTTAGCCTAACCAGTCCCGCATAATTCTCCAAATGAATTCTACGAATCTTGTAGTATATGCAGCGTGCATTTAAGCCAGGTAGATTTGAACCTGTTCGTGGTGCTGGAGGCCATCTATCGCGAGGGCAATATCACTCGCGCGGGGCAGCAACTGAACCTCACCCAACCCGCCATCAGCCACGCGCTGAAGAGATTGCGCGATCTGCTGCAGGACCCTTTGTTCGTGCGCCAGGGCGCGCACATGATGCCGACTCCGTTCACCCGCAACATGATTGAACAAGTGCGGCAGGCGTTGCAAATCCTCGAGGCAAACCTCAGCCAGAGTCACAACTTTGTTCCCGAACACGCCCGGCGGAGTTTTCACCTGTCGCTATGGGAGTATCTCGAAGCCTTGATCCTGCCGCCATTGTTGAACCGTTTGGCGCAGGCCGCGCCGGGAATGTCGATCACGACATCGCGGGTCAAACGCAGGGACCTCGAGACCGAACTGGCCAGTGGTTCCGTCGATCTGGCCATCGAAATCCCGATGACGATAAGCGATCGCATTCGGCACAAATGGCTTTTGAATGAAGGATTCGTGGTGGTTGCGCGTCAGGGTCATCCCGCGATCGCGGGCACTCTCGACCTGGAGACTTACCTGGCTCAGCGCCACATTCAAGTGTCCTCGCGGCGACAGGGTCCCAGTTTGATCGATGTCGAACTTAGCCGGCGCGGACTTCGCCGGCAGGTGTTTCTGCGCAGCCAGCACAATTTCACTGCCTGTCTGGTGGTAAATAAGACCGAGATGTTATTGACTTTGCCGGAGCGCCACGCGCGGTTGCTGAACACTGGTCCGATAAACCAGATACATGCTTTCCCGCTTCCCGCGCCCCGTCTGGAAGCCCACTTGTATTGGCACGAAAGCGTAGAGAATGATCCGGCAAACCGCTGGCTGCGGGAGCAGATCGAAGACGTCCTGGCGTTGGAACCGCCGGTGTCGAAAGCTAAACGCAAAGCCGATGGAAAGCGACGCCCCGCCCGGCATCTCGATGCGAGGCGCCGATGACTTCCGGCGGGTCGGCAACGCGTTTTAGTTATCCGATGATCGAAATCTGGTGCGCCCGGAGAGACTCGAACTCCCAACCCTCTGCTCCGAAGGCAGATGCTCTATCCGATTGAGCTACGGGCGCGATGCAGAAATACATTCTACGGCAAATCAAGGCGCAAAACTTGAGGTTGCTGCGGTGGTGGCCAGCGACGGGCGGAATTTTCCAGGAAATATTTTCCAGGAAATAAAAGGGGCCGGTCGCGAAGGATCCGGCCCCTTCACCTCACGAGAGGTGAATCTTAGTTTTCTCCGGCGGCGACATTGCTGCCCCAGAGAGCTTGGCTTCCCCACAGCGCCTGGGAGCCCCACAGGGCCTGGCTACCCCATAACGCCTGGGAGCCCCACAGGGCTTGGTTGCCCGATAGTGTGCTGCTCGATGCTGTGGCGCCGGTCGAGGTTGTGATTGCGCCGGTCACGAACTGCGACGCGCCCCACACGGCTGTGTTCGACCAGGTGGAGGAAGTATTCCAGACGGCGGAGGGATCGTCGGTGAGAGTCACTTCATTGGTATTGGAATTGAA
Source organism: Acidobacteriaceae bacterium (assembly GCA_003131635.1). Classification (GTDB taxonomy): domain Bacteria; phylum Acidobacteriota; class Terriglobia; order Terriglobales; family Acidobacteriaceae; genus Sulfotelmatobacter. Next base: position 33,777 of record PKVZ01000071.1, on the reverse strand, counting down.
CGTCGCGATGGGAGACATTGCTGTCCCTTTCGCCACGACGGAGCTGTTGAGAGCGGCTTCGACATCGACGTAACCGGCGCCGACGGTGAAGACGTCGTACTGATCGGTGTAGGTGATGCCGGTGGTGGGATCGGTCGTGCTGCTGGATTGCGGGAAGGTCTTGTATGCCGTCAGCATTAGCCGGGCCTTGACCTGATCGGGAGTAAGGCGCGGATTTTGCTGCAGCAGGTCGGCGACGACTCCGCTGACCACGCCGGTGGCCATGCTGGTTCCACTCAGCGTGAAGTAGGCGGACGAAGGTGAGCTGCTGCCTCCGTTGACATAGTAGGTGTAGGGAACCTGATTGCCAGGATTCTGAGTGTAAAGAGATGAGCTGGGCGCTGCCAGCGAAATCAGCAGGTTGCCGGGGGCGACGAGATCCGGTTTGACGACTGCATCAACTACGGTTGGACCTTTGGAGCTGTAGCTGGCGATCAAGTCATCGGTGCGCGTGGGCGTACCCATCGGCTTCATTGCACCGACGGTGAGGACGTAGGGGTCGTTGCCGGGCGAAGTGACGGTGGTATAGCCCTCGGTGGGCTGATAGCGGCCATTGTTGCCGGCAGCCACAACCACCACGATTCCATTTTTCCATGCCGCTTCGACCGCCTGGCAAAGAGGATCGAGCGTGTAGGTTTCGTATACGGCACGGCCGAGCGAAAGGTTGATCACACGAATGTTGTAGCGCGATTTGAGAGAGATTGCCTGATTGATGGCGGCGATCACCAGGCTATCGGTCCCCGCGCCGTTCTGATCCAGTACGCGCAGGTTGACGATGTTTGCGCCGGGCGCAACGCCTTTAAAGGTCTGACTGAAAAAAGGTCCGGTGGAACTGAGGCCGTCGCCTGCAATCAGGCCTGCGACGTGCGTACCGTGACCAAACTGATCGGCGGAACTCGAATTTCCCGGCACGAAGGATTGCTGATAAACGACTCGCGAGAACGGCAGGATCCCCTGATACAGGTCGGGATGATTGTTGACGCCACTGTCGATCAGGGCTACGCCAACTCCAGTTCCGCTATAGCCCGATTGCCAAGCGAATTGCGTGTTGATGGCGACGTTAGCATTGGTGTCCGAAGGCGCCAATGGGCGGTCGGAGCTGATGTAGACAACATTTGACTGGTTCGAGAGGCTGACGATACCATTGCCATCGAGTTGCGCGACCAGGCCATTGACCAGCGGGAGTTGTCCCAGGATGGTGCCGCCCAGCTGAACAACGTCATTTAATACGCAATCGAGCAAGCCGAGCAGCCCGGTGCAGGTCAGCTGGGTTCCGGGCGCATATTGAACGATGACTTGCGCCTGCTGGTTCGACGGCAGATTGCGCAGTTCCGGCGATATCTTCGTGTTGTCGGCATAGGCCGACGTTGCGCTGACAATCGTTCCTGTGACGATCAGCAATACTGCAAGAAATCTTTTCATAATCCCCCAAAAGGCAGACCCACATCTGCCGTGGCGACGGACGGAACTTCCGGGATTGGAAGTGCAGATGGGGTTCCAAAGTGGGAAAGCGATCATGCTGGCAAATCAATGAGTTAGGGGCGGTGACCGCCTCGGGCAAGAGGACAGCTTGTCCCATGTTCTGGGCGGGGGACAAATTGTCCCAAGGCGCTCGTGAGGACAAAGGTTCGAGTTTTCCGAAGTTGGGTGGGTCCAGATGGCGTTTCCGGGGCTATATAAATATTTATATACAGTCGGTCCGAAGCATGCTACTTTATTATTTGTGAGCGACACCTCGCCACCGAACGTGGTTTTCGAGGGGGACTCGCGTGACATCATAAGGTCGTTCCCCAAGGACATTCGGTCCGATCTGGGAGCTGACTTAGATCGCGTGCAGAACGGAGAGAAGCCGTTAGACTCCGCGCCGATGTCGCCGATTCTTCCCGGGGTGTTCGAGTTGCGGGGCGATGACCAGAGCTTCTGGTATCGGGTGCTGTACAAGCAGATCGAGGGTGTGGTTTATGTTCTCCATTGCTTCAAGAAGAAGACCAACAAGACTTCGCTGAACGACATCAAGATTGCACGAGAACGTCTTACCAGGCTAAAGGAAAGGCTGGCGGAACAGAAAAGGAAGAAGAACTAAGGCTCGCCGCGCGAATTCGGGGACGGAAGCGGACCCGCCAACAGGAGCAAGGACCAATGTCACAGAAGCTGTTCGAGGACCTCGGGTTCTCGCCTCAAGAAGCTGCAGCGTTGAAGCTGAAGGCGGACCTGAACACCCGGATCGTGAAGGCGGCGGCAGGTTACACGCAACAGGAGTTACGGGATATGTTGGGAACCTCTCAACCCAGGGTTAGCGACCTGTTGCGAGGTAAGATGTCCAAGTTCAGCCTGGACACATTAGTGGTGTACGCCGAGTTGCTGGGGCTGCGAACCGAGATCAAGACCACGAAGAAGCAGGCTCGTACGCGGGGAGCCGCCGGCGCGCACTGCGTGCGTTGAAGCACTGGTCCTACGCGGGTGAGAACCGGTTACGTTCCTATGGAGGAGGTCTCGGGACAAAATGAGCACAGGTCACGCAAACCCTGCGGAGATGATTGCGCGCGGGGCTCCCGGCGTCATACACAATGACGCGGAACTTGAAGCGCATACCAACCTCTCTTCCAACTAACGGCGCTGGAAAGCCCCTCTCGCTCTGAAGTGGACGCAATCGAACTCCTAACCTTGCTGGTGGAACGTTACGAGCAGGAGCATTACTCGATTCCCGCGGCGGATCCGGCTTCCGTTGTGCGGTTTCTCATTGAACAGCAGAATCTCACGCAACGTGACCTGATTCCTCAATTTGGTTCGGAAAGTGCGGTTTCGATGTTCTTGTCGGGGCAACGGAATCTCACCATAGAACAAGTGCGGAGATTGAGCGCTCGGTTCAAACTTCCCGCTGATGTTTTCATCACAAAGGGAGCCGTGGGAGCAAGGGCCTAAGTCCAACAAAACGCCTCCGCACGTCTACGAGGCCTCCGTCCGCTATTACCCCGATCTTGCCGCTTCGCGGCTAAAAGCCCCCGTCCCTCCAATACTGAGGGACACGATGGTAACCGGCGCGGTCACTTTTGCGCGGACATCGACCGTATCTTCAGCAAAAATCTAAAGGAACTCCTTATGTCATCGGTGCGACAAATTGGCATACGTGTGTATATCGCCGGAATGACTCTGGCGGGTGCGGGCTGCCTGGCCTTCGCGCTGGCTCACTGGCGGTCAACCGACGTGGCCAGATTCATACTCTATATGGCCGTGGCCGTGTTGGCCTCGTCCTTCAAAATAAGCATACCGGGTGTCGAAGGAACGATGTCGATGAGTTTCCTGTTGACGCTGCTCTGCATACTGGAGCTGGGGTTGCCGGAAACGCTGCTCATCGGCCTGGTAAAAACGCTTGCGCAATTTTATTGGAAACCGACGCGACAACTGAAGCTGGTGCAGCTAGTGTTCAATTTGTCGCAGGTAACGGTATGCAGCGCGGCATCCTACGGCGCTTACAAACTGACATTCCAGCTATTTCCTGGGTCCATGCCGTTGGGCCTTCTGGCGGCGGCGATTACGCAGTTTGCAGTCAACACCGCCGCAATGTCGATCATTCTCGGTCTGACGGAAGATAAGCCGATCTCGAGTGTATGGACCGGGATCTACCTCTGGACCTTCCCTTACTACATGGTGGGGGCAGCGATTGCCGGATTAGTCAGTTTGTTGAACCGGCACTTCGGATGGCAGGGTTCTCTGCTGGTTTTAGCGCCCATCTACCTGATGTACCGGTCGTATCGTGTGTACCTGGGAAAACTGGAAGCGGAGAAACTGCATGCGGAGAAAGTTTCCACGCTTCACCTGCGAACCATCGAGGCTTTAGCCCTGGCCATTGAGGCCAAAGATCAAACTACCGGAGAACACCTGCAGCGCGTTCGCATTTATGCCATGGAACTGGCGCGGGACTTGGGTTTGAGCGAAGACGAAAGCGAAGCTTTGCGGGCCGCGTCGGTGCTGCACGATATCGGGAAGCTTGCCGTGCCGGAACATATTATTTCAAAGCCGGGAAAGCTTACGCCGGAAGAATTCGAAAAGATGAAAATCCATCCTATTGTTGGGGCGGAGATTCTTGAGCAGGTGGATTTTCCTTATCCGGTTGTGCCCATCGTGCGCGCGCATCATGAGAAATGGGACGGCAGCGGGTATCCGAATGGGTTGGTGGGCGAAGCCATACCGATCGGGGCGCGCATACTGGCGGCGGTCGATTGCCTGGACGCGCTGGCTTCGGACCGGCAATACCGGAGAGCTTTGCCGTTGAACGAAGCCATGGATAAGGTGGCTTCGGAAGCGGGCAGCAGTTTCGATCCGCGCGTGGTTGGCATTCTGCAGCGTCGCTATGTGGAACTTGAGAAACTCGCCAAAGAGCAACCTTTTCAGGCTCCGCCGAAATTGTCTACCGACGTCAAGGTGGAGCGGGGATTGGCTCCCGCAGCGGGTTTTGCGGAGTCGAAAGAAGCTGTGGATGACAATGTGAAGCCGGGCGGGGATTATGCCACGCTGGTTGCGAGTGCGCGGCAGCAAGGCCGAGCGCTCGCCGAGTTCGGACTGAGCCAGGGCACCGCTCTCAGTTTGGATGACATGCTGTCGCTGCTGGCGGTGCGGGTGAAGAAGATTGTTCCGCATGACTCCATGGCGGTGTACGTTCTCAGGAAAGAAGTTCTGGTTCCGGAGTTTGTGAGCGGCGAAAATTTTCGTCTGTTCTCCTGCCTTAGGATTCCGATGGGAGAAGGGCTGTCGGGGTGGGTGGCGCAGAACAGCAAGCCGATTCTGAACGGGAATCCGTCGGTGGAACCCGGCTATCTCAGTGACCCCACGAAGTACAGCAGCTTGCGATCCGCACTGGCCGTGCCTTTGGAAGGGGCATCGAGCGTGGTGGCCGTGCTGGCGCTGTACCGCGTCGAACAGGATGGGTTTAGGCGGGAGGAGTTGAGTGTGTTGCAAGCCCTGGCGTCACAGGTGGGATTCGCCATCGAAAAAACTTTGCAGCATTCCCGTCCCGCAAATGCTGGGATCGCACCTTCTGCCCTGGCGGCGTCCGCCGGCGCTGACTAGCTGGGCGTTTCCGCAAAAGCCTTTAACCGCCAAGGTCGCTGAGAGAAGCCGCGAAGAACGCAAAGAAAATCGACGCTCCGCTTTATTCCATCTCGAAACTCAAGTACGAGAGGCCGTCGCTGCGCTCGACTTGCAGCACGACCGCGTCGCCGACTTTCAGGGCGACAACCGCGGCCCGCAATCCATCCATCGACGTAATCGGAGTGGTGTTGAGTGCATGGATGATGTCGCCGGTCTGCAGGCCGGTTTCGGGAGTGATGAGAGTGGCGGCGCGGCCCAGCACGATTACTCCGGAAGAAATGCGCATGGTGCCGATTTCTGTTTGCAAGGCGGGGGTTAAATCGGTAGCGAGAATGCCGAGGCGCGAAATGAGGCTCTTCTCGGGATCGGCAGCGTCGAAAAGTTGATCCATGGGATCGTGTTGCTCGATGGCCGGAATGTAGATGATTTTCCTTTGGTCGCCGCGCAAAATTTCCAGCTTCAATAATTGGTCGAGCCGGTGAAGATAAAGCGCTGAGGAAAGAGAGGGGAGGGTTTCAATACGGCGATCATCGGCGGTGAGAACGATATCTTGAACCCGCAAACCGGAGGTGGCGGCGGGGCCGTCGGGTTTGACGTCGGCAATGATGACGCCCCAGCGTTGCGCGAGATGCAGGCCGTCGGCGAGGGTGGGGGTGACTTCCTGGGCTACGGCGCCGATTTCGACGCGATGTACGTGACCGTATTTGCGCAGGCTGTGGTAGACGAAATCGACGATGCGGGCGGGGATGGCGAAGCCCAGGCCTTCGCTGCCTCCGCCGGACGAGAGGATGAAGGTATTGATGCCGACCACCGAGCCATTCATATCGACCAGCGGTCCGCCGCTGTTGCCGGGGTTGATGGGGGCGTCGGTCTGGATGTAGGTGAGCGGCTTATCGGGATCGGGCTGGCGGGCGACGGCGCTAACGACGCCCATGGTGACGGAATTCTGCAGGCCTTCGGGGCTGCCGATGGCGAAGACGAGTTGTCCTACGCGAGGACGTTGTTGTGAAAGCAGCGGGAGTGTGGGCAAGTCTCTTTCATCGATTTTAAGTAGAGCGAGATCGGTATCTTTGTGAACGCCGACGAGGCGGGCTTCGAGGAGTTGGCGTTTGCCGACGGGCACTGCGCGGCCGGTGTCGAGGGGCAGGGGCAAGGCAACGCGGATGCGTTGCGCGCCTTCGACCACGTGGGCGTTGGTCATGATGTAGCCGGAGGGATCGACGATGACGCCGGAGCCCACGGCGTGCTGGCGCACGATGAGAGCCGTCTGCGCGCGGTTTTCTTCGTGCTGGGTGCCGTAGCCGGTGACCAGAATCTGAACTACGGCGGGCGAGACTTTTGCGGCGAGGCCTTCGAGGGCATTGTTGAGCTGCATGAGGGCGGCGGCGGCTGGGGCGGATTCGTCGGGCTTAGGCTGCTGCTTTTCGGGCGCGGCCTTTGCGTCCCCAACTTTGGTGGCGGGAGTTGGAGTCCCGGGATTTTGAGACGGCGACTGCTGCGACATAAGGCATGGGGTCGAGGCCAGAAGCAGAGCGGCAAGGTGGCAGAGGCACAGGCGCGGGCGGCGAATGGCGTGCGCGCGGCAGAAAGATGGTCCGAGCATGAGTTAGCTCTCCTGTGAGAGAAGAAAGAATACTCATCTGACGGTAGCACGCGGGGTTTGGTTGCACTTTAACCGGTCGATGAGATGCTTGTGCAATACACATAACTATGAGATATTTACACATCGGAGATTATGCGTGCGTACAAATATTGACATCGATGACCGCTTAATGCGGGAGGCAATGCGGCGCAGTGGAGCTCCCACCAAGCGGGCCGCCGTGGAAGCGGGGCTACGGTTGCTGGCGGAGACGCACGCGCAAGGCACGATCCGCCGACTGCGGGGGAAAATAGCCTGGGAGGGCGACCTTGATCAATCGCGCCGGGCGCGGGATCAGGAGTAGGGTGGGTGGTCATCATCGACACAACCGTGTGGATCGATTACCTGCGCGGCAGCCAGAACCCGGAGACACTGTGGCTGGATCGGGAACTGCAGCGGCAAAGGCTGGGCCTGACCGATCTGATCCTTTGCGAAGTATTGCAAGGTATTCGGGAGCAGAGCGCGTTCGCGCGGGTCCGAGCCGACTTGTTGAAGTTCCAGGTTTTTGAGACGGGCGGCAGGGGCCTGGCGATTGCGGCCGCTCAGAGCTACCGAGACTTGCGCCAGCGCGGCTACACCGTTCACAAGACCATCGATTGCCTCATCGCCACTTTTTGCTTGCAGGGCAGGCACGAACTGCTGCATCGCGATCACGATTTCGATTGCTTTGAGAAGGTGCTTGGGTTGCAGGTGCTGCATGCGGCGGGGTGAACCTCTTGCTTCACACGTCCTTCACCCGGCTCCGGCTTCGTGCTAAAGTTTGGTGATGGAGATTAGGGTGAATGTTCCCGACGAACTGGCCACGCAGGCACAAGCGCGCGGCGTGCCGGTGAAAGCGTATGTCGAAGAGCTTCTGGCCCAGCAGGTGACCGTGCCCCCGGCTGGAGGCGGGCAATCGCGAACGCCCGAACAGATTCGTGCCTGGCTCGACTCTCTGGCGCAGTTCTCGGACAAGATTCCGCCGCTGCCCGAGACCATCTCCCGTGACTGGATCTATCAGGACCACGACTAGATGGCCATCGTCTCGTGTTTAGTCGACACGAATGTTCTGCTCCGCGTCGCGCGAGGTTCCGATCCGCAACACAAACTGATTGATACCGCCCTCGCCAAGTTGGCCTTGGAAGGCGCCACTCTGCACTACACCCACCAGAACATTGCGGAACTGTGGAACGTGATGACCAGGCCCGTTGCCCGCAACGGCTTCGGGTTGACGGTGGCCGACGCTGAGCGCGAAGTCCGCGTGATTGAGGCAGGCATGAGCCTTTTGCCAGACGACGAAGCCATCTATCGGGAGTGGCGCAGGATCGTGGTGCAGCACGCCGTCTCGGGAGTGCAGGTGTATGACGCTCGGCTCGCGGCCGCCATGCTCGTGCACGGCATCGGCTGCATACTCACGCTGAATGTTACGGACTTCGGCCGTTACGCTGGGATCACGGCAGTGCATCCGAGTGGCGTGTAGAGACTGTGGTTGTGGGGTTGCTCCAGGCGCCGTACTTCTGGTTTCGTCGGCCAATCCCATAATGAGGCTGCCTCAGCCTCGCATTTTTTGCAAGCGTCCCTGCGCTTAGGACAATAATTCGACAGTGACCCGGTTATGGTGGAGCGAAATCTGCTGTGCTGCCGCCGGAAAGTGTGCAATTTTGAACAGATTTGTGGATTCTAAGGGAGGAAAATATCAGTCTGGATTGGCCCGCGTTTTCTGGCCCTTGGAGCGCCGGCCTGGTTTTCCTGATGCAGAAGTCAAAGGTAGGGAGGACATAATGAAATTCCGAGCTATTCGGTGCTTGGCTTTGTGGTTCTTGCTGCTTCCGTTGTTGGTACTCAGTGCTTATGCCGACTCGATCAATCTGGGAGCGGCCAGCGGGTATTCCGTGCTGGCGGGTTCAGCCGTTACGAATACCGGTACAACCGTGCTGAGCGGAAGCCTGGGCGTCAGTCCGGGTTGTGCGCTGAGCGGCGCGGGAACGATGACCGTGGGTGGAGCGACGAACTTATGTAACGCGGCCGCAGGTAAGGCTCAGAGTGCTCTGACTACAGCGTACCTACAGGCACAGAGCCTGAAGCCCACGGGCAACTTGACGGGTACCGACCTGGGTGGGTTGACGCTGAAGTCCGGCGTATATCTGTTCAGCAGTTCCGCAGACCTGGCGACGGGGATGACGCTGACCCTCGAGGGTACGCCGGGTGCGTTGTTTGTTTTTCAGATCGGCAGTTCGCTGACGACCGGAACCGGCTCGGCCATTATTTTTATCAATAGCCTGACCGGCAAGCCGATGACCGATCCGAACATATTTTGGCAGGTGGGCAGCTCCGCGACTCTTGGCACAACCACCGCCTTCGAGGGAAATATACTTGCGCTCACCAGCATCACGCTGAATACCGGCGCAACCATTACTTGCGGGAGTGCGCTGGCGCAAAACGGCGCGGTAACGCTGCAGGGCAACAGCATCGGCGGTTGCGGCGGAACGACGAGAGTTCCAGAGCCCGGCACGATTGGTTTTTTGGGAACGGGGCTCGTAATTCTGGGCGGCGCGGTACGGCGGAAGTTGAACATCTAGCGAATCGGCATACAGGCGATTGCCATCATGCGCCGAAGTTTTTTTGGGAAACTGATCAATTGTGAACATTCACCGAGGATGAGAAAGTTTTAGTGTGTTCTTCAGAATAGATGTGAAGGAACTTCCGGCGCCCGGCCGGTTGTTTCTCTGGTGGCGCAGTCGGATCGTCTCATTGATCGTTAACCCTCCCCTGGGGCTGCGCCATTTCTCCTTACCTTCTTAGTGTCGGCGGACGGTCCATGACGACTGATGCCTGCCGTCGCTAATTCAGCTGGGGTATCCAGATGCTGACGTTCGCGGGGAGGTGAGAAAAAGGTCAAAGGCAGCGGACGAGGGCGTCCGCTCTGCGCGTGCACTGTCAGAACCAGTCGGGGAAGACAAGTTCAATGAGGCCGGGGACCCAGTAGGAATAGAATCGGTCGTCGCAGATTTTGTATTTGCCGTATTTTTTGCGGGCATAATCACCCCAGTGGGGCTGAGAGCCATCGAGGTCGGTGAATCCGTATTCGCGGGCGAGGGCCCAGGAGCTGAAGACGCGTCCGGATTTATTTTTTACTTTGGGATCGGTGGCCAGGGCTGCGACGGCGCGGCCGATGTAGCGCGGCGATTCTGAGACCATGAAATCGTTGGGCGCGTCGTTCTGGTCTTTGCTGTTCTCATCTTTCTTCTTATTCTTTCTCTTCCCGACATCCTTCCAGTTGGCTTCGGTGACTTTGAAGACGTCGAGGACGGCTTCGGAGCGCAGGAAGCCGGGAGTCAGTGCGACGGAGACGATGTCGCGTTTGCGGAGTTCGCGGGCCATGGCGAAGGCGAGGCGGATGACGGAGATCTTGACGAGATCGTAGAAGAGGTTGCCGCGGTAGTAGAAAGCGTCGCCGTCGGTAATTTCGAAGATGATTCCGCCGGGCCGGCCCAGCATTAATGGCGCGGCGTAGTGGGCAGTGATGATGTGGGAATGGATGGCTTGTTTGAGCATCTGCAGGCCGTTTTCGAGGTTGACGGTCCAGAAAGGCTTGCCCCATTCGGTGAGCGGGTCGCCGCCCCAGATGTCGTTAACCAGGATGTCGAGGCCTTTGTGTTGGCGCTGGATGCGGGCTGCGAGTTTCTTAACTTCGGCAGGGATAGTGTGATCGACTCTGACGGGGATGCCGTGGCCACCGGCGGCGGTGACGAGTTCTGCGGTTTCCTCGATGGTTTCGGGGCGGGGGGACTTTTCTTGTGAAGGTTTTCTCGAATTTTTTCTCGAACTGCGGCCGGTGCAGTAGACCGTCGCTCCGGCCTCGCCGAGGGCGATGGCGATGCCGCGTCCGGCGCCGCGAGTGGCTCCGGCGACCAGGACGATTTTGCCTTGCAGGGATTTATTTGGGAATTTGTTGGCGAGTCTTTTTGGCACATTACTCAATACTTTAGCCATTTGCATTCACCGGCGCACATAATATCAAAATCGGTCGCGAATTTTTCCCAGCGCTTGGCGAGCGAGGGTAGGTATGGCTTAATCTGGGAAGCAGGGGTGATTGCAAATCGATGGAAAACCGACTGCGTGGCAGGGACATCAGGATTCATCTTTGGCTGATCGTTCCTCTGCTTGCTATTACCGGATTGTCCGCTTGTGGCGGTTCGTCGTCGACTTCCACTTCGCCTCCGCCGCCTATATCGAATCCAGTCCCATCGATCACTTCACTTTCCCCCTCCGCCGCGACCGCCGGCGGGGCTGCCTTTACTCTGACTGTGAATGGAACCAATTTCATCTCTACTTCGGCGGTGCAGTGGAACGGCGGCAGCACGACAACGTCTTATATCAGCGCAACGCAACTCACCGCCTCCATTACTGCCGCTGACATTGCTACCGCGGGAAACGCAAGTGTCACGGTGGTGAACCCCGCGCCCGGTGGTGGCTCGTCCGTTGCGGCGACCTTCACCATAAACGGCGCCACTCCGCAGCCCAGCGTGGTTGTCGGAGCCCAAACGCAATGCAACAGTGATTTCTACTCGAACAGTACTATTGCGGCGGTCTGTTACACCGCCAATCTCGCGAACTGTCCCAACGCATCCAACTTGAACTTCACTTACAGCTACGACAATCCCGGATCGCCCAAAGGGACCATCGTGTTTTTCCCCGGCAGCAGCGGTACCAGCGCGAACGGAGACCAGACGCCTGCCGCCTATTACTTCAGCCTGGGCTACGAAATCGTGCAGATCGAATGGGCCAACGACTGGGAAATTACCAATGCTCCGGCGGCAGACACGGGCAACAACAGCTCGACCAATTATCCCGCCAACATTCAGGTCGCGGCTTGCCGGGAAGCGACCTTCCTTAACTTCATTTTCAATACCAGTAATACCACGCTTTACAGTGGAGGCGGGCGCTGCGCGCAGGGGAGCAGCGCGGGATCGGCAGCGATCGCGTACTCCCTGGCTTTCTATGGAGCGGGAAATTATCTGGATGCGGTGGAGTTGAAATCGGGGCCGCCGCTGGCCGATATCAAGCAGGGTTGCGAGGAGCCGGCTCCGGTCGACGTGACCATTTGCGGCCAGAACAATGACCAACAGATCGGCTGTGAACTCGGCGGAAGTTCGCCCTGGATGCTAAGCCCGACCTACGATCAGCAGGCCGCCACGGTTCGCAATTGGACGAACGACAGCTCTTGCGCTGTCCCGAACACCAACACCACGCCTGCGTCCGACTTGGCATGGCTGCAGCAGAGCATCGTCAATGACGGAACCAATAACCCGACCTACAGCTATCCCAAGACTGCGATGACGGCTTGGCTGTGCCAGAGCGTGTATGACAGCAGCCAGTGCGTGGGCGGGCAGGGCGGGAGCCCGGTTGACTACTGCCCCAATAATTCCAGCTCGCAGGGTGAAATCTTTTACGAGAGGATCACGAGCGGCAGTATTACACCGCAGGCGCACTACGCCATCTATGCCGTGCAAAACTGCGATGGCTCGGAAGGCGTAAATGGTACCAACGCCACCGTTCCCGCTCTGAACAACCTCGACGGCACCGACGCGATTCAACAGGACATGATGGCGCAGTGCCCGGCCCAGTAGCGCAATTCCACCGGGGGAACCTAACTTCTACCCTTAACTAATTCGTTATCAGGCTTTTATCGAGCGCTCATCCGTGATATAACCTGCCCTGAGCAATAAGAGTGGTTGAATTGCCTGCCAGGAGCGTATTTTGATGGTATTGGCCTCGTTCGCAAAGAGAGATGGACCAAGCCACGAAAGAGGAGGGACTGTGTCCGAAGAAGCACGGACCGGAAAAAGGTTTCCGCTGGAGTTGCCGATCAAATTGCACGGCGAAGCGGCGAGCGGCGACGCGAAGGGGACGACAGGAAATTTGAGCGCGGCGGGAGTTTATATTCGCGCCGACGCGTCGCTGGAGATTGGGTCGCCGGTGGAGTTTGAGATTACACTGCCGCCGGATGTGACGGGAGGGCAGGAAAATGTGGTGATTCAGTGCAAGGGTCGGGTGGTGCGCACTGATCCCACGGGCGCCAGCGCCGATGGTAAGGGTGTGGCTTGCGTGATCGACTCGTACGAGTTCGTGAGGAACTCGTAATATTAAGGGTACGAGCCAAACGCGCTACTTATCGGTCGCAAAAAACACGACCGGCGGAGCGGCTCGCCTAGATCGCCTTCGCCTGCAGCTCAGGCCAGGCTTTCACTGCGCAAAGAACGCTTGTTCAGGATGACGGTCATTAATCATTAGTCATTAAGAGAGAAATTTTGGAGTGCCAATCACATGCTCAAACTGATTCTGGCCGATAACCAGGCAATCTTCCGGGCCGGCATTGCAAAGGTGCTGGCGGTGGAAGACGAGATGCGCATCGTAGCGCAGGCTCAGACGCCGGAGCAGATGTTTATGGCTCTGGACAAATTCCGCGCCGCGGTGCTGGTGGTGGCTGCGGGCTTTCACAACGATTTTGCGGCCATCGTGCAGGGCGCCAACAAGGCGAAGACGCGTGTGGTCGTGCTCGCCGATACCGGCGAAAGCGCGCAGCGCCACATGGCGAACGGCGCGCATGGCGTGGTCTACCGCAATGTGACCAGCGCGGCGCTGGTCGACTGCGTGCGCAAAGTGGCGCGCGGGGAGACCTGGGTGCAGGACGTCGCGGTGCCGAGCGAGCTCACCGAAAACGATATGGTCGGATTGCGCGTGCGCGATCGTCTGACGGCGAAAGAGCTGCGCATCGTGGCGCTGATTGTGCAAGGCTATAAGAATAAGGAAATTGCGACGCAGCTCGGAACGACGGAGCAGGTTATCAAGAATTATCTGCGTAACGTGTATGACAAGATTGGAGTCTCCGACCGGCTGGAGCTGGCGCTGTTCACCATCCATCACCGGATTTTGAACGAAGCGGCGGCCGCGACCACGGCAGGACCCGCGCCGCAAACGCCGGCGGGAGTGATGCCGTAACAACCTTCATTTCGGATTCGGGCCGCCCGCTTGGGCGGCTTTTTTATTGGCACCGGATGTGACAGCCGAGAAGGACCAAGGTCCCTCGCTTCGCTCGTGATGACAATCTTTGCGCGGATGACTTCGGATGATCCTGCTTTCTCGGCGCATCGTTCCCTGCAGATCAGGCATCTAGTGTTCATGGAATTTCGAACGTTGGGACGCTCTGGTTTGAAGGTGCCGGTGCTGAGTTTCGGCACGGGAACATTTGGCGGTGGGAACGAGTTTTTTAAAGCGTGGGGCGCGAGCGATGTAGCCGAGGCCACTCGGCTGGTAGATGTTTGCCTGGAAGCTGGAGTCAATCTTTTTGATACTGCCGATGTTTACTCGGACGGGCTTTCGGAAACAATTTTGGGGAAGGCGGTTGCGGGGCGGCGCGACGAGGTTTTGATCTCGACCAAGACTACTTTCCGCTTCGGCAAGGGGCCGAACGATGTAGGATCGTCGCGCTATCACTTGATTCGGGCTTGCGAGGCGAGCTTGCGGCGGCTGGGTACGGATCACATCGACATTTATCATCTGCATGGGTTTGACGCGCTGACGCCAGTGGACGAAGTTCTGAGCACGCTGAATCAGCTGGTGGTGAGCGGGAAGGTGAGATACATTGCGTGCTCGAATTTTTCCGGCTGGCATTTGATGAAGTCGCTCGCGGTTGCGGACAGGTACGGATGGGCGCGGTATGTGGGGCATCAGGTTTATTACTCGCTGATCGGCAGAGAGTATGAATGGGAATTGATGCCGCTGGCGCTCGACCAGGGAGTGGGGGCGCTGGTGTGGAGTCCGCTGGGGTGGGGGCGGTTGACGGGGAAGATCCGGCGCGGAAAGCCGTTGCCGGCGGAGAGTCGGTTGCATAAAACTGCCGAGCAGGGGCCGCAGGTTGCGGATGAGCACTTGTATAAAGTTGTCGATGCCCTGGATGAAGTTGCCAAAGAGGTGGGAAAGACGGTGCCGCAGGTGGCGCTGAATTGGCTGGTGCAGCGGCCGTCGATTTCAACCGTGATCTTTGGGGCGCGGAACGAGGAGCAGTTGCGGCAGAATTTAGGCGCGGTGGGATGGAATTTGTCGAGCAAACAGATTGCGAAGTTGGATGCGGCCAGCGCTGTGGCGGCGGTTTATCCTTACTGGCACCAGTGGCAGTTTGAAGAGCGGAATCCGCGGCCTGTGGATGCGACACCGGAAAGTAGCTGACCTCCCCGGGCTAAACCAACCGGGGGCCGATTCTCTTTCGTCCGATTGCAAGATCCTGCACATTGACGGGTGTTGGGCGGGAGAATATTCTCCTCTCGTCGCGGCGCGCGGTTCTTGAGCGCCGGGGCCGTTTAGCTCTTCAGTTCTGGGTTCTGTCCGTGACCAGGAGCCGTCCGCCAATGAGATCTTTTTTTTTATTTTGTGGGTTGTTGTTGATTGCCAGCGTCGGGGCGTGGGCGCAATCTAACGCGATTCCATTTGTTGAGCAGCCGCTCGTACCCATGAGCGCGGTGCCGGGCGGACCGGGATTCAATCTGACGGTGAATGGCACTGGGTTCGTCTCCGCTTCGACGGTCAACTGGAACGGAACGGCGCGTCCGACTCAGTTCGAGAGCACAACGCGGCTCACCGCGGCAATTGCGGCGTCGGAAATTGCGAAGGCGGGCGCGGCCTCAGTGACTGTGGTGAATCCGTCCCCGGGCGGAGGAATTTCGAGTCCAGTTTGGTTCGAGATTACGGCGCCGACTTCCAACCTGGGATTTTTCAGTCGAGCTGACTATTTGTCGGAGACCGTGCAGTCGGTTTTTACCGGCGATTTCAACGGTGACGGGATTCCGGATCTGGCGGTGGCGATCGGCTGTTTTAACTCCCAGAATTGCGACACCGGCGGCGTCACAATTTTGCTGGGCAACGCTGACGGTACATTTCTGCAAGGCCAGACGTATGCCGCAGGACTTGAGACCGTTTCGATTACGGGCGGCGACTTCAACGGGGATGGGAAGCTTGACTTGGCGGTGGTCAACGAAAACTGCCAGTTCTTTAATTGTCCCGCGGGGGAGATTTCGATCCTGTTGGGGAATGGGGACGGCACGTTCCAAAATGCGGTGAATTTCTCGACCGGAATCGCTCCGGTGGCGATTATCACGGCTGATCTGAATGGCGACGGGAAACTGGATTTGGTCACGGCCAACAACTGTGGCTACAGTTGCAANNCTCACGGATCTCAATAATGCGGTTGGGGTGGCGGCGGGAGATGTGAATGGAGACGGGAAGCTGGATCTGGTGGCCGTAGACTATTGCGCCAGCAGAACGTGCAACGGCGACGGTTCGCTGCTTTCGATTTTGCTGGGCAACGGCGACGGCACTTTTCAAGCGCCGACGAACGTGCCTACCGATAACTATCCGAGCGCGGCGGCCCTGGCAGACATCAACGGCGATGGCAAGCTGGATATGGTGGTTGCGGTGGGAGGATTGGTGATCGCTGGAGCGACGCGGGGACCGCTGGATTTTCCGGGGCTTTCCAATCCCGGGTATGTCGCGGTTTTGCTGGGCAACGGCGATGGCACGTTTGAAAAAGGCGTGGAGTATGACACCGGGTCGCAGCCCGCAGCGATTGCCGTTGGGGACTTCAACGGCGATGGAAAACTGGATGTTGCCACGTCGAACCTGGGCGACCTTAGCGCCACTTCAGGGACGGCGTCGATTCTTTTGGGCAATGGAGATGGAACGTTGCAGGGGCACATTGACTATCCGGCGGCGTTCGCGCCCCAGGCGCTCGCCGTTAGTGACTTCAACCGCGACGGCAGGCTTGACCTGGTCACGGCCAATCAGGGCGGGTCGGTCTCGGTTTTGTTGCAGACGCTGGTGCAGATTTCGCCATCCACGGTGACGTTCCCAGTCGCCATTCTTCTGGGACAAACGAGTACGGCACTGCCGGTGAGGCTCACGAATCTCGGCATGAACGATTTGCACATCAGCGGCATTGCCATCACGGGCACGAATCGCGGTGACTTTAAGCAGCGGAACGACTGCGGCCAGCAGCTTGCGCCCAATGCGAGTTGCCTGGTTGAGATGGAGCTTGTGCCGACCGCGCCTGGGCTGCGGACTGCCGCGTTGACCATTGCGGACGACGCGCCGGGCGGGCAGCAGATGATCCAACTTCAAGGCCAGGGAACTATTATTAGTTTCTCGCCGGCGGCTCTCAACTTTGGGAGTCAGGCTGTGGGCACGAGCAGTCCACCCGAAACTACGACGATGACTAACGATGGGGTTAGGAGCGTTCGTATTTTCCACGCCATTTCAATCGACGGGCCGGACGCCAAAGATTTTTCCCAGACGCACACCTGCGGCAACAGTTTGTCAGGAGGACAGAGCTGCGGCATCAGCGTGACCTTCACACCGAAGGCCCAGGGAAGCCGAGCGGCGTGGATCACGGTTTATGACGATGGCGGTGGGAGTCCACAGCGCATTGCGTTGAGCGGCACGGGCACCTAGCGGACTTTCGTCTCGACACCTCTGCGCGCTCCACGAGGAAAATTATTTCCTAGGCAATCTTTTCCGCGACTGACTTGGCCTGCGTGAACAAATATAAATAATCCGGGCCGCCGGATTTTGAATCCGTGCCCGACATGTTGAANNTTGCTGTAAATGGCGCCGGTGAGGCCGAACTCGGTGTCGTTGGCGATTTCGAGAGCGTGATCGAAGCCGTGGGCTTTGATGACGGCGAGGACCGGTCCGAAGATTTCTTCCTGCTCGAGTTTGGATTTGGCCGGGATGTCGGCGATCACCGTGGGGCGGATGTAGTAACCTTCTCCAGCTTCGGTGGCGCGCGCGCCGCCGGTGAGGACGCGTCCGTCTCTCTTGCCNNGTTTTCGGCGGGATCGCCGACGGTGATTTTTTCCACTCTGGCTTTTAACTGCTCGAGGAATTTGTCGTAGATGCGTTCGTCGACGATGGCGCGGGAGCAGGCGGAGCACTTTTGTCCTTGAAACCCAAAAGCCGCCTGGGCGACGCCTTCGACGGCGGAATCGATATCGGCATCGGCGTCGACGATGATGGCGTCCTTGCCGCCCATTTCGAGGATGGTGCGCTTGATCCAGAGCTGGCCGGGGGCTTGCTTGGCGGCAACTTGGTTGATGTGCAGTCCGACTTCGCGCGACCCGGTGAAGGCGATGTAGCGAGTTTTGGGATGCGCGACCACGGCATCGCCGAAGCTGGCACCGGAGCCGGGACAGAAATTGACGACGCCTTCGGGAATGCCAGCTTCTTCGAGTAGTTCGATGAATTTGGCGGCGATGGTGGGGGAATCGCTGGAGGGCTTGAGGATTACGGCGTTGCCGCTGACGATGGAGGCGAGAGTCATGCCGGCCATGATGGCGCAGGGAAAATTCCACGGCGGAATGACTGCGCCGACGCCGAGCGGAATGTAGGTGAGGGAGCCGTGCTCGCCGGGAAGTTGCACGGGCGGCTCGGTTTTGGCGAAGCGGAGAGCTTCGCGGGCGTAGAAGTCGCAGAAGTCGATGGTCTCGGAAATGTCGGCGTCGGCTTCGGCCCAGTTCTTGCTGACTTCGAAGACGAGCCAGGCCATGTAATCCATTTTGCGCTGGCGGAGGAGATCGGCGACGCGGAAGAGCAGACTGGCGCGGTCTTCGACGGTCGTGTTCTTCCAGGACTGGAATGCTTTGAGCGCGGCCTGCATCGCGGGTTCGACGTGCTCTTTGCCGGCTTTCTGGTGGATGCCGACGACTTGCGAGGGGCGCGCGGGGTTCAGCGATTTGATCTTGTCGGCGGTTTTGACGCGCTGGCCTCCGATGATGAGGTCGTATTCGCGGCCGAGTTGTCCGCGGACTCGTTCGATGGCGGCGCGCATCTTGCGGGCGTTTTCTTCTTTCGTAAAATCGAAAAACGGTTCATTGATGAAGGGCGTGGAGTGGGAGTGCGAGAGTGAGGGGCGGGGGCGGACGGGGAGTTCGAGGGTTGCCATGGGGGACATTCCTTTCAGAAGTCGGCGATCAAGTATTAGGACGTAACAAAATATTTTACACCTCCGAGATTGAAAAATTGGCAGGCCGGGAAGCAGGGGTGGTGGGCTAAATTCATCAACCACGAAGGGCACGAAGGTACACGAAGGCAGTTGCCGCAGGGTTTCTTCGCTGTATCTTCGCGAAGATATTTCTTCGTCGGGCGCGAGAAACGGTGCTAAGATTCATGCCCGCGCGACTTGCAGGCTCTAACTTTGAAGGAGTGCCTTTCATGACCATTCATTCTCTCCGCATCATTGTTGGTGTTTTTGCTCTGGCTGTGGCGCCCTGCCTGATGGGCCAACAGTATTCCGTAACCGATTTGGGCAACTGTGGCGGGCTGGCTTATTCCTTCGGGATCAACGATAGCGGGGCTGTGGTTGGGTATTGCACCAATGGGGGCGAGACGGAGCGGCCTTTTCTTTGGACGCCGGCCGGGGGCACGCAGGATATTGGCACGCTGGGCGGAGACGTGGCGAACGCGGGGGCGATCAATAATGCGGGCAGCGTGGTGGGGTATTCCGATCTGCCGGGGGACGTGGTTTACCATGCCTTCCTGTGGACGAAGGCTGCGGGTATGCAGGATCTGGGCACTCTGGGTGGGAGCTTTAGCGCGGCCAACGGGATCAACGGCGTGGGGCAGGTGGCTGGGGAATCCGACATTGCGAGCGGCAACGAGTCCGACGTTTTTTTGTGGTCGCAGTCCACCGGGATGCAGGACTTGGGAACGCTGTCGGGGCTGCCGTATTGTTACGGGTTGGCGGTGAACGACAGCGGAGAGGTGGCGGGATACTGCCAGGAGTTGCTGGGAAATTCGGCGGAACGGGCGTTCCTGTGGACGGAAGCCACCGGCATGATGGATTTAGGGACCCTGGGGGGAACTTCGAGCGCGGCGTGGGGGATTAATTCCGCGGGCGAAGTGGTGGGAACGGCGGATACGCCGAACGATGTGCCGCACGCGTTTTACTGGACGGCGGTCGGGGGAATGAAGGCGATCCCGACTCCGGGCTCGTCGAGCCAGGGTTTTGCGATCAACGATTTGGGAGAAGTCTCCGGGGCGTTCTTTCCCTCCGGGGCGGCGTTTGTGTGGACCAAGAGCGGGGGCGTGAAGAAGATCAATTCGCTTTTGGGCAATAGTTCCGAGTATTGGGTGGGATATCCGCGCGCGATTAATGCCTCCGGCCAGCTCGCCGGCTATGGCACGGTGAATTCGGCGTGCTGCGATGCGTTTCTTGTGACCCCGAAGTGATCTGGCAACGTCTGCTCGCGGTTGATTTCCGGCAGCGGTCCGCGGCTATTTCCTAAGCATGGATCATTGCCGGTTATCGGTTGGGCCAAAGCGGCCGTAGCGTTCCCTCCTTACAATAGCCAGCTAGGCGACGGCGGGCTACTTTCTGAACTGCGTGGGTGCGGGGCACTCGCGGGAAAGTTCTTTAACCACTAAGGTCACGAAGGGACACGAAGGACCTGGATTCCTTAGTTTTACTAATTAAGGTATGCGAGGCGGGATTTCATGGAAATTAAGTATGTAGGTGTAATCGGCGCGGGAACCATGGGCAGCGGGATTGCTCATGTGTTTGCGCGGAGGGGGTATGCGGTGGTTTTGTGCGATGTGGAGCAGCGGTTTCTGGAGCGCGGCCTGGCCACCATCACCAAAAATCTGGAGCGTGAGGTCGCGAAGGGCAAGATCACGGCGGAAGAAAAGGCGTCCGCGCTGAAGAAGATCGAGGCGGTGACCGAGCGCGGCAGGCTGGGCGATTGCGATTTCATCGTGGAAGCAGCCACGGAGAAGTTTGAGATCAAGGCGGAGATTTTTCGCGATCTCGACCGGCTGGCGCGGCCCGAGGTCATACTGGCTTCGAA
>PKVZ01000071.1:1044-13024 GCA_003131635.1 Acidobacteriaceae bacterium | reverse complement strand
AAGCTGGGCATGGCGCATCCCATGGGGCCGTTGACGCTCGCCGATTTTATTGGGCTCGACGTTTGCCTGGACATCATGCGCGTGCTGCTGGATGGATTGGGTGATCCCAAGTATCGGCCGTGTCCGCTGCTGATTAAGATGGTGGATGCGGGCTGGTTGGGAAGGAAGAGCGGGCGGGGGTTTTATCGGTATTGAGGATCAGCAGTCAGCAATCAGCAATTGGCAATTAGCAATTAGCAAAATCATCCGTCAACAATGGCAATGACGAACGAAGGAGTTTCGCCGTGGGGCCGGAGCGATGCGCTGTTCTATCTCATGGGCGCGGTTGCGGGCGTTGGCACGGGGTGGGTGGACGTCACGGTCAACGATCTGCTCTTCACGGCTTTGCTGGTGCTGATGGCATGCATGCTGCTGGGGCTGCTGCGGCCGCGCTGGCCGTGGCGGTGGGTGGTTGTGGTGGCGATTTTCATTCCGCTGACCGAACTTGTGGCTTACTGGATCATGACGGTGAAACCTACGCGAGGCCAGGTGTATGGATCGTTCCTGACCGCCTTGCCGGGAACAGCGGGTGCTTATGGCGGTGCAGTGATGCGGCGGGCGATTGATAATTTGCGGCAGGGGAAGTGACGGGGTGGGTCCTGGGTGAGGTCTTAGGGCTTAGGTGATAGGTCTTGGGCCTTGCGGACCTAACACCCAACACCTAAGACCCAACATCCCGAATCCGTGAACCTTCCAACCCTCCGGTTCCAGCAAATGTCCCAAGGTATCGGATAACCAAGAAGTTACTATCGAATTCACAGGTGAGTCACGTATGCTGCGAGCATGGGAGTGACTGTCTCGATGCTGGCCAGCGGGAGCCGGGGAAATTGTGCGTTNNACGCACGAACATTCCGACCACGTTTACGGCTTGGCCATGTTGGCCAAGAAACTTCGCATCCCGGTCTTCATGACGGTGGCGACGCACGCGGCGTGGGCGCGGGCGCTGCGCAATGAAAAAGGGGAGCGGCCGCAGCTGGAAAAGCTGGAGAAGTTCGAGTCGGGACATCGCTTTCACATTGGCGATATTGAGGTGAAGCCCTTTACCATCCCGCACGACGCCGCCGATCCCGTGGGTTTCACCTTTCGGGTGGAAGGCGCCAAAGTGAGCGTAGCCACCGATCTAGGTTACCTGCCGGTTAACGTTCGCGACCATCTGCGCGGCTCCGATGTGCTGATTATGGAGTCGAATCACGATGTGGAGATGCTGCGCGGCGGGCCTTATCCGTGGACGGTAAAGCAGCGGGTCGCCAGCAATGTGGGGCATCTTTCGAACGAGAAACTCGCGGATTTCTTCACTGGCGACTATGATAATAGTGCAGCCTTTGTCGTGCTGGCGCATCTCTCTGAGCAGAACAATCATCCGGAAATCGCCCGCAGAGAGGCGGAGAGGGCTTTGGCATTGCGCGGTGGCTTGTTTCACAATCGCGTGATGGTGGCGGTGCAGTCCGAAGTCCTGCCGCCCATTCAGCTGTAGAAAGCTCGGGTGTCAGGTCATAGGTCTTGGGAAAATCTCAAGGCCCAAGACCTATGACCTAGCACCCAAGACCCAGCTTCTGTTACTTATGAGTCAGCAGTGCGTCGATCCAATCGTGGGCAAAATACTGGCGGGCTGGCGTTATGACATTTCTGGCCTGGCGCCGGAAATGTGCGGCGACTACGAAAACCATTTTGCGGGATGTGAGCACTGCCGCAGCCGCCAGCGCATGCACCGCATCATCGATGTAGGTCTGATTGCGCTGGCGTCGATCTCGGGCGGCGTATTTCTGCTGGCTTTTGGAGTGATCCGCCACTTCGGTCCGCGGCACGCTTTCTGGCTGGAGATTGCGGCGCTGGCGGGCTTTGCCTTGTCGGCGCTGATCTGGCTGGTGGTGGCGGTGGCGACGCCCGCTCCGGTTACGGTGCTGGATGCGGCCAAGGAAGGCGCGCGCCGGGTGCATGATCGATTGCCTGCCGAGATTCGCGAACGCCTGCCGGAAGAAATCCGCGTGAAGATTACGGGGACGTAGCCGGCAGTCCCGATTCACCATCCAATCTGCATTTCTCCATCGAACATCTCAACCCGGTTGGCGCGGCATGCCGGTTTCCCGGTTCCCACAAATCGCTTGACTCTGGAATGCATTCGAGGGTTGATACTGTTCATGGTGAAACGAGACGGCGCCGTAACGCTGCGTTCCGGGGGACTCGCGAAAGCGACGGGTGTAAGCCCGGACACGATTCGGCACTATGAAAAGATAGGCGTTCTTCCGAAAGCTTCACGGACCGAGGCTGGCTACCGGTTGTATCCCGGGAGCGCGGTGGAGCGGGTGTTTGTGGTGCAGCGGGGGTTGCGGCTCGGATTCACCTTGGCAGAACTGGCCGAGGTGTTGAAGGCTCGCGATGCCGGCGGGACCCCATGCCAGCGGGTATATAGACTGGCGAAGGGAAAGCTCGAAGATGTCAGCGCCGACATCGAGGCGCTGAAAAAGACGGAAAAATATCTCAAGCAAGTCTTGTCGGACTGGGAACGCCGCATGCGGCGAACCCAATCTGGACAACCCGCCAACCTGCTGCACTCGCTCACCGGGGCGGTACGCGGGAAGCGTATAGCGGATCAATTTGGGAGGAGAAAACCATGAAGATCCTCGTCACGGTGTTTTTGTTCTGCGGCTTGCAATTGGCGGCGCAGGACATGCAGTCCTGCCCGATGCACAAGGAACACATGAACGGCTCGCAGCGTCAGGCGGATGTCGAGAAGCGCGGCGATGAGGCAATGGGATTTCCGCACGACAGGACGACTCATCATTTTCGCCTCCTGCCGGACGGTGGAGCAATTGAAGTCACGGTCAACGACAGCAAAGACGGCGAAGACCTGCAGGCGATTCGGTCGCATCTGAGTCATATCGCCACGATGTTCTCGAACGGGGACTTCTCCATCCCCATGTTCGTGCACAGCCAGGTTCCACCCGGCGTGACGGAGATGAAAGACAAGCGGGCGGAGATTTCTTACACCTTTGAAGAGTTGCCCACCGGCGGCCGAGTTCGGATTAAAACGAAGAATCACGATGCTCTCAATGCGGTGCATGATTTTCTGAATTTCCAGATTGAAGATCATCAGACCGGGGACAAGACTGGCGACTGATCAGCTGCATTCGTCGCGGGCGCCAGAGCGCGAGCGAGCCCTGTTAAATTAGATCCTGTCATTTTCTTGTGCGGGAGAAGCCGTGGCAAGGGCCAGCTTGCGTTCGACGATCGTGTGGTCAGCCGTCTGGATGCTGGTGAGTCTGGCTTCTGCGCAGGATACTTCCATGAGCGGAATGCAGATGCAGATGCAAATGGAAGATCATGGAACTGCGCAGCTGCCCTCACCGCACGCCGGATCGGGCACGGGATGGGAGCCGGCGTCTGTGCCGGAGCACGAGTGGATGCTGATGCGGGGCGGCTGGGAGCTGATGGCGCACGGAGTGATCTTTATCGACTACGACCAGCAAGGCGGGCCGCGCGGCGAGGGCAAAGCTGAGTCAGTAAATTGGGGAATGGTGATGGAGCAGCACAAGCTCGGGAGCGGAACGATTCTGTTGCGGCAGATGTTCTCGGCGGAATCGCTGACCTCGCCGCATCCCGGCTTTCCGGAGCTGTTTCAGACGGGCGAGACTTATCATGGCCAGCCGCTGGTGGATCACCAGCATCCGCACAATGTTTTCGCGGAACTCTCAGCGCTATACACGTTGCCGCTTTCGGAGAAGGTCTCGTGGGAACTATATGGCGGCCCGTCGGCGGAGCCGGCGCTTGGTCCCGTCACTTATATTCACCGTACTTCCGCTTCGGAGCTGCCACTGGCGCCGTTGAGTCATCACTTGCAGGATTCCACGCACACCAGTTTTGGAGTGGTCACGACGGGATTTACGATCGACCGCGTCAAGCTGGAAGGCTCGGCGTTCAACGGACACGAACCGAACGAAGAACGCTGGAGTATCCAGCCCGCCGCACTGGATTCCTGGTCGGTGCGCGGCAGTGTTGCCCCCAACCGAGACTGGGTGGCGCAATACAGCATTGGGCACCTCGACCACCCTGAGGCGCTGGAACCCTGGAACCAGTGGCGGCAGACGGCCTCGGTGGAATATAACCATCCGCTGGCAGCGGGCAATTGGGCGACTTCGCTGGTCTGGGGCCGGGTGCACGAGATCGGCCCGGGGACCAACCTCAACGGCTACCTGCTCGAATCCACGCTGAATTTCTTGCGGCGCGATTATGTATTTACCCGGCTGGAGCTGGTGGATAAGGATGAATTGTTTCCGCCGCTGGCGGTGCAACCGTCCTACCGGATCGGCGCTTACACTTTTGGCGGCATGCGCGATCTGGTGCAGAGCCGCGAGTGGCAACTGGGGCTGGGGGCGGATGTAACGGTTTACTCGAAGCCCGCCGTGCTGGATGCGGCGTATGGAAATTATCCCGTGTCGTTCCAGGTGTTTTTACGGATGCGTCCAGGGCTGCGGACAAGCGAGCATCATCATTAGCCGGGGAGAAACGATATTGTCTAGGCGGGTTCCGGCCCAAAAATTCCTGGCTGCGCCCGACAAACAGAAGCACAATGTAGGCAAATGAGGGGGACCATAAGAACACTGCGCACCTTACAGTGGGCGATGCTGGGCAGCATTCTCCTTTATGCGGCTCTTAGCGAAGCTCTGAAGTCGCGACCTGCAGCCGCCGACCCTGCGCTGAACTATGCTTTCACCACCGCGGGCGTGGCCATTGTAGGTGTGATTTTTGTGGTCAGGCGCACCCTGGTGTTGCGCTCGGCCGAAAGCCTGGCGGCTCACCCCGACAATGCACTCACGGTAAGCCACTGGAGAAACGGTTACATTGTGACCTACGCGTTGTGCGAGGCCCTGGCATTGTTTGGTCTGATCCTGCGCTTCACGGGCGTTAATTTTCAGCAGAGCCTGCCGTATTACATCGGCGGTTTTGTGATGCTTTTCTTCTTCGGACCGCGGGAACCGGTCAGCTCTTAGATGTGCTCGCGTGGAAGTATGATGTGCCTGAGGTGATTCCATGTCCATCAATGGGCCGGAGGAATTAGCCGGGATGCGTGCCGCCGGTGCCGTAGTTTGCCTAATGCTAGGGGCGATGAGAAACGAGGTGCGACCGGCCATCACCACGGCGGAGTTGGACGAAGTGGGCGCGGGCGTGATGAGGCAGCACGGAGCACGGTCCGCTCCGGCATTGGTTTACGGATTCCCTGGGGTGAACTGCATCAGCCTCAACGATGAAGCGGTGCATGGAATTCCCGGCAGCCGCGCACTGCAGCAGGGCGACTTGGTCAAGCTGGATGTCACCGTCGAGAAAGACGGATTCATGGCGGATGCGGCCGTGACTGTGCCCGTGGGCGAAGTGACGGAAGAGCGGCTGCGCCTGATCACATGCGCGGAGCGGGCTTTCGCCAAAGCCATGCTGGTGGCGCGAGCCGGATTTCGAGTTTGGGAAATCGGGCGAGTGATCGAGCGCGAGGTGAGGCGCAGCGGATTCTCCGTGATTCGCGACCTGGGAGGGCACGGCATTGGACGCACGATCCATGAAGAACCTCGGGTGCCGAACTATGCCGATCCCGAGGCCAATCAAGTTCTCACCGAAGGTCTGGTGATTACCGTGGAGCCGATTATCGCCGCTGGATCTGGCAGAGCATTCGTGGCGCAGGACAAGTGGACCGTGGTCATGGCCGATCACCGGCCTTCGGCGCACTACGAGCATACGCTGGTGATCACCAAGGGTGCGCCGATCGTTCTGACGGCGGCAGCCTAGCCCCATGACTCTCGTAATTAGCGGCCGCCACCTTCTCATCGGTAGAGTGCAGAGTGGGGTAACAGTATGAAGCGAGTTCTGATTTTGATGTTGGCGCTGACAACCTTGGCGGCGGCGCGGGATAAGAAACCGAAAGCGCAGCCCGGACCGTATGTATTCACCAGCAAGGCCTCGGCGCAAACCATCAAAGGGCTCATCGTGCAGGAGAATCTAAGAGAAGGCTACACGCTCGATTCCGACGATAAGTTGCAATTCCGTTTCTCCAAGCCAGGGCAGATGCCACTCCTCGGTGCGGTCTTCATGGCCTCGTCTGCTTGTCCGGGTATGACCACAAAGAAAGTGTGGTCCTACACGTTAGTGGAACTCAATGGCATGACAAAGGTGACGGTGCAGCCGGTGTGGGAATATCCGGACGATTACTGCCAGACGCAAACTCATGAACTGATATGGAGCCAACCGGAGGAGATTGCGGCATTTCAAGCCATGCTGGACAAGGCTCCCACATTGAGCGCGCAGGCTACACCAACCACCGCTCCCGTTGTCCCAACCGCGTCACCCTCTTCTCCGTCGCCGGAGGAAAGTTCAGACAGCGCACGGCAAGCGAAGCAACATGCCGCTTGCCTGGAGTTAGCGAAAGACAATCCCAACATCTCTTGTAAGTAATGCCGCCGGGCGGTACGTTCTCGCATACCGATTGTGGTATGCTTCTCGGCGCGGTCCCCCCAACCGCTTCGCGCCGGGCCTGTGCCCGATCCCAGGAGTTTTCCATGACTCGCAGAATCCTTTTCCTCGCTGTTCTCCTTGCCATCTTCGTCGCCATAACGCTCCACGCGCGCCCGGCTGCTGCCGTATCCGAAGAAGTGCTTCACAGCTTCGTGCCCTATCTTAACGGCGTATACCCCTCCACCACGATCAGCGACGCGGAGGGGAATTTGTATGTCGTCGCGGAAGGCGGCGCTTACGAGCGCGGGTTGATCCTCAAGTTCACCATCAACTCCAACGGCTCGGCCACCGAGAGCGTGCTCCACTCGTTTACCGGCGGGAGCGATGGATCGGCGCCGCTGGCTATTACATTGGACGGAGCAGGAAATATCTACGGTTTGGCCTACTCGACTGTGATCCCCAATGTTATTGGCGAACTTTTCGAACTCACGCCCACGGCGCACGGAGAATGGAACCTGACCGTGCTCGAGACTTTCACGGTGAGCGGTTATCTCAGCCCGGGCATAGCGGAAGACAGCGCTGGAAATTTTTACGGAACCAGCTACAACTACGGTCCGACCTACGGATCCATATTCCAGCTGGCGCCCGGCTCCAGCGGCTGGACCGAGAACGTGATCCACATCTTCTCCGGCGGCGCTGACGGCAGCTTTCCTTACGGTCGCCTGACTCCCGATCAATCTGGCAACATTTACGGAACTGCGGAAGAAGGCGGCGCCACCAATAGAGGAGTCGTATTTGAGTTCAGTCCCTCCAGCGGCAATACCTGGACTGAAAAGGTCCTGCACAATTTCACCGCGGGCGGAAATGACGGCTGGGAGCCCTCATCCGCTTTGATCTTCGACAGTGCCGGCAATCTGTACAGCACCACCGACAACGGCGGAGCTGCCAAGTGCAACAAGACCGGCGGCTGCGGCACGGTTTTCGAATTGAGCCCTTCCAGCGGCGGCCAATGGACCGAGCAGATTCTCTACACCTTTGGCGACGCGGAAGCGTTCGACGTAACCCCCCAGGACATCCTCTTCGACAGCTCCGGCAACATTTACGGCACTACGTTTGAGGGCGGAGGCGAACTCTGCTGTGGATCGGCGTTCAAGTTGACCCAGTCTTCAGGGCACTGGACCGGCACAATTTTGTATACCTTCACCGGCTTCAACCGCGAGGGATATTATCCTAATAACGACATCGTTCTCGGCCCCGCTGGTCAAATCTACGGGACCACGCAATATGGCGGCCCGACCGGGCTGAACGGGACGGTGTTCGAACTCACTCCCAGTGGCACGGGATATACGCAGACCACTCTGTACGGCTTTCCATTCGCCGATGGCAACCGCCCCGAAACCGGTTTGGTTGCCGACGCGTCCGGCAATTTTTACGGAACCACTTTGCTCGGCGGCGGCGCCGATGTGGGGTCCGTTTTCAAGCTAGCGCCGAGCGGCAATGAAAGTCTGCTCTACAGCTTCTCCGGCACCAGCGATAATGGAAACAACAGCGTCTTTCCGTCCAGCTTGATCTTAGACACGGCGGGCAATCTTTACGGCGCCGCCGAAGAAACCGGCACTCGTGAATACGGCTCAATCCTCGAACTGTCACCCGCCGCACACGGGACATATACGGAAAAAAATCTGGATAACCTGAGTGGAGTAATTGACCATCCCCTGGGAAATCTGATTTTTGACAAGTCCGGCAATCTTTACGGCACTGCGGTAGATGGAGGCGCAAACGGCTTCGGTGCGGTCTTCGAGCTGATTCCGCAGACAAATGGGGCGTTCAAGCAAACCGTGCTCTACAGCTTCGGCGGCTATCCTGTGGATGGTGCGGGACCATCGGCCGGACTTATCTTTGACGGGGCCGGTAATCTTTACGGAACCACTGTCCATGGTGGGCCGAGCTCAAACTGCAAGGGAGCTTTGTTGAAGCCGATCGGCTGCGGGACCGTCTTTGAATTGATCCCAACGGCTGGCGGGGCTTGGCAGGAGCAGATGCTTCATTCCTTTGCGGGCGCGACCAGCGATGGCGCCATCCCCGCTGGGAATTTGATCATGGATGCCAACGGAAATCTTTACGGCACAACCGCTGAGGGAGGCATCAAGAGCACCGGGTGCGAGGGTGGCCAGGGTCCCGCCGGTTGTGGCACGATCTTTGAATTGTCTTCCGCCGACGGCAACTGGACCGAAACAATTATTTACGAATTTACCAATGCCAACGGCGATGGATCCTATCCGGAAGCCGGACTCGTCGAAGACCCCGTGGGGAATTTTTACGGCACCACCCTGCACGGAGGCACTTCCAGCGAAGGCTACGGCACAGTGTACAAGCTGGCTCCCGCCACCGGCGGCGGTTGGATGGAGAGCGTTCTCTACAGCTTTACCGGCACCGGCGGAGACGGCGGGTGGCCATATAGCAACCTGATTCTGGATACGGCGGGCAATCTTTACGGCACCGCGTCCTACGGCGGAAACGCCGGATTCGGCACGGTGTTTAAGATCACGCCGTGAACCGGCGATTTTGAATTCTGCCGCGTGACCTTTACGCCTTGATATGGCAGCTGGCCATGCCGCGCTTTTCCAGATACTGCTGGTGGTAGTCCTCGGCGGGGAAGAAGGTCACTGCCGGGACGATCTGAGTCACGATCGGCTTGGAGTAGCGGCGGGCTTTCTCCAGCGATTCTTTTGACGCCTGCGCGGCGGTCTGCTGCTCCAAAGTATGGAAGAAGATAGCGGAGCGGTACTGCGTGCCCCAGTCCGGGCCCTGGCGGTTGAGCTGAGTGGGGTCGTGGTTTTCCCAGAAGACTTTCAGCAGATCTTCGTAGCGAACCTTGGCGGGGTCGAATTCCACTTCCACCGCTTCGGCATGGCCGGTGCGGTCGGTGCAAACGTCCTTGTAAGTTGGACTCTCGGTATTCCCACCGGTGTAGCCGACGCGGGTGGAGATCACTCCCGGCATCTGGCGGAAGGTGGCTTCTACTCCCCAGAAACATCCCGCTGCAAACGTGGCTTTCTGCATCTTAGAAATCGCTCCTTGCGTTGAATCAGGTCGGAATTGAATCCGCTGCCTTCATTAGATGACGAAATCGCCGGAAAGTCACGTTTGTGCGCGGGACGGCTGTCGCCGCCTTGGATCGGCCTGATCGGGTAATTGACGGTTTGGCGGGATTCAGGATAAAGTTCGGCCAAGGTTGTTGCAGGAAATTTTCCCCAGGAGAAGTCTGTGGTTCTGAGGTCCAGCCGCGCCGTAGGCGTGCAGAAATTCGCCATCTGGCTGCTTGTGGCGCTGTCGACGGCGCCGGCGGCGCTGGCCGTGCCGAATTTCACTCAGCAGCAGCGGGTTGGCTACACCACGGGGGATCAATGGGAACCTGCGCTGGCGGCGGACGGGCACGGGCACATCTATATTTTGTTTCCGCAGTACGGCGCGGTGAGCGACTGCCCGGCCTGCACGTCTCCGACGATCTCTCTGATGGTTAGCAATGACAATGGAGTTTCGTGGGAAGCTCCACACCCGCTGTTCTCCTCCTCGACCGGGCAGTTTGATCCGCAGATTGTGGTCGATCCCGTGGATCACCAGACTGTGTATGCTTCATGGCTGCAAAATAATAAGCGCGATGTGATGGTGGCGCGGTCGCAGGATTTCGGGAGTTCGTGGTACTTGTCGGCGGCCGCAAGCGGGAGAGATGACGCCGATAAGCCGGTGTTGACGGTGCATGGCGCCGATGTCTATGTGGGATTCAATCACGAGCAGAATTTTCTGGTGGCCGCTTCCCACGATTACGCGCAAACTTTTGCCTCGGCGGCGGTGAACCCTGGCGCGGAGCCGGGCTGGTCGCTGGCGGGCGGGGCTACGGTCGATGCCACGGGGAACGTTTACTTTTCGTGGACAGCCTACGCGCGGCAGGAATCGAGCAGCCACCCGGTTGGCGTGTACGTGAGCCGGTCGGCCGATTCCGGGCGAACCTGGAGCACCGTGCTGCTGGATGTTTCGGGCGCGCCGCTGGATTGTTCGGCCGAGGGTTGCGAGGCCGGTTATCTGGGGGCGCAAGTTGCGCTCGCCTCCGATGCGGCCGGAACTCTGTATGCGTTGTGGAACGCCGGTGCTACGAATGGCGGGCGTGAGCGCATGTATTTTTCCAGTTCGACGACGGGCGGAGCGAGTTGGTCGGCGAAAGCGGGTGTGTCCTCCGCCGACGATCAGACGGAACACTGTTTTCCCGCAGTTGCGGCGGGAGCGGCTGGCGATGTGCGCATTGCATGGATGGATACGCGCAACCGGGCGATGCCGGATCAGCCTCTGTGGAATGTTTTCCAGCGCAGCTCGAGTAATGGCGGCGCGACCTGGTCGGCGGAGAGTCAACTCTCTGGTCCAGTGCGCGGCTATGACTACATCCTCCCGGAAGGCTTCCGCTTTCCGTTCGGCGATTACTTTTCTATTGCGATCGATAACCTCGGAACCACGCACGTGGTGTGGGGCGAAGGGCGGAATTTTAAGTCTCCGGGATCGATCTGGTATGTGAGGGGACGGTAACCGTACTCCTGTCATTCCTCGCCCCGCCGAAGGCGGGGCGAGGAACCGGCTGTTGCCTCCGATCTCCGCGCTCCGGGCTGTGAATTTCCTGCCGTAATAAATCTGAGTGCGATCTGGCGTGGGGCGTGGGTGGGATCGTCATCTTCGGTTTATTTGGGGTATACCCCCACCCCCCTGTTTTTCTGAAAGTACTGCTGGGCGCGGGGTTTGGAAAAAATTGCCGGTAAAATACGTCGTCTAAAAGAGTTAGAGGTAAAGTCCGTGAAAGACAGGAGTTAGGTGTGGTCGTCACTTGGGTCGGATTACCGTTACTTGCCGTCACTCCTTCGACAATGATGAAGTGATTTTTGGCGGAGGGCAAGGTTGGATGTCACAGAGGGACTGTGGAAAGTTTGACTACGGATCCAGCGCTGTTTCGTGCGGGAGAGACAGCAGAGGTCAGAACCCTCATTTCCAGGCCCGTGGTGCCCACTCGTCGAAATGCACGACGAGTGGGGCAGCCCCTTCAGCTGTAGCGCACGAGGTGGTCCGGGCCCCGATTGCATTCCGTCTTCACTCGAGGAAATTTTTCATGCATGAATTCCACTACGCAAAGGAACGCGCAATAGCTCGAGGCTTTCATAAGGCCTTCCGACTAATAGAGAAGTGTTTGCTGTTGGGACTGATGGTCGCGGTCTCGCTTAAGGCACAACAGAGTGCTCCGTCGCCGCCGGCCTGGACTGGTGTCGTACGCACGGCTGCCGGTGAACCTGTTGCCGGAGCGAAGGTAACGGTATACCCACCGACCGCTAAAGAGAACCTAACGGCAGTAACGGGAACCGATGGAAGGTTCGCGATTGCGGACCTTCGACTCGGGACACATAAGGTAAGCGTGCAAATGCCCGGGCGAGGTCCGACAGGGCAAGTGGCAGTGAATATTACTAGC
>PKVZ01000071.1:762-908 GCA_003131635.1 Acidobacteriaceae bacterium | reverse complement strand
AATTTCAACGTAGATGCGATTCAGGAGTTGCAGTCAAGCTCAGGCTGGATGCCGGCGGACATCGGGCGCGGCGCGGCAGGTTTCACCAACATCGTGACACGGTCCGGGAAAAGCGGTTTTCACGGGTCATTCTTCGAGTTTTTGAG
>PKVZ01000071.1:329-696 GCA_003131635.1 Acidobacteriaceae bacterium | reverse complement strand
ACGACCCAGGTTTTGGCTGTACCAACCGCAGCCGAGCGAGCGGGTCAGGACATCGTGAAATACCCGGACGGCAGCACGGACACGTTGCAGGTACCGGTGAATCCGGCAATTGCGGCAGTGCTGGGCCGTTATCCACTCCCCAACAACCCAACTGGCGCGTATGCTGCGCGAACCTATGCTGCGCCTTCAAACGTGAACACGGACACGGATCAGTTTTCCATCCGCATCGATCAGAAAGTTGGCGCAAAAGGACAATTGTTTGGTCGATTCAATTACGACAATCTGACGGGACCGACAACAAATCCCGATCAAACGCTGCTCGATCCGAGCTTTGGCGTGCAGTACGTGGATCGGCAGCGGAACGGGG
>PKVZ01000071.1:0-181 GCA_003131635.1 Acidobacteriaceae bacterium | reverse complement strand
TACGATTTTGGCGGTGGAACAGTTTATTCGCCCGTGTTCATTCCTTCTGCGAGTGGACAGCATGATGTGCAGCCGGGTCAACCGCTGCCAGACACGCTGAGCAGTCTGCTACTCGGATATCCGTATGGTTACACGATCGCAGTCGCGCCACCTTATTCGTCGAACGGCGCGCACATTGGGC
>PKVZ01000085.1:345-38812 GCA_003131635.1 Acidobacteriaceae bacterium | reverse complement strand
TCGTCATGCAAAGCGTTCAAGTACTTCGAGAAAACTTGAAGCCTTTCTGACGATCCTTCAGGGTGGCTGAAAGCCTTAACTAACAGCTTCCGGGAGTCAGAACCCTGGCCTCCAACCTTCCCTTTGACTTTCCTGACACGACCGGCTGCCTTTGGATAACTCGTGGCGCTCATCGTGTTCTTTTGCCTTGCCTTCATACCCTTAAGTCTATTGCCGAGGTACCACGTCGTCAAGACACTACCGGCCCAGGAGTGACCCAAGAAAACTCAGTTGCAGTCTTCGACCGTAACGGTTGTATGTCTACGCAGAACCAGCCTAAAACGATGTGATTCCGCGCCGGAAACTCGGATTTGTCTTAAGCCGCACCTTCCACAGCCCACTGTGACATCCAACCTTGCGCCTGCCACTCAACCGCGCGATCATCGACTATGCGGACGCAGTGCCGCTCCGTATCTCGGACCAGCTAGCAGCTCTTTGACAATCGCAACGAATGAAATGGCAGAGCACTCCACACACTCTTTTGTTATCAATAATTTAGTACATTTCCATTGATTCTAAAGGAGTTAGTAAACGGTGGATATTCTAACCCGCTGATTGCAAAGATTTTACCCACAAGCCCTTTAGAGTTATGGATTTAGCCAGATTGACCCGGATCGTGACGCCGCCAAGTGATTGATTCAAGAGATTTTATACGTTTGATCTGGAATTTTTTTTTGATCCAGATCTCACGCCAGTCGAGTCGTCAACCCGGCTCGCTGCTCCACTGCAGCAACCAGCTTCTTCGTCGCCGGAACCTCGATCCAGTGCTTCTGAGCGCCGCGCAGGATCGGCCCTGCAATCGCATCCAGCTCCGGTGGGTTGTGCCGCTCGACATCCTTCTGCATCGAGCTGCGCATGTTTCCCGGCATAGCCAGCGCCGCCGAGAGTACGCCCTCAGCATCCAGTCTCGCCCCTTCAGCAATGGCAACCGCGCATGCTTCTCGAACGCACGCCTCTCCCAAAGCCCGCCATTGCGGATCGGAAAAAATCTCGCCGACGGTTTTATCGGCAGCAGTCGTACTCAGCGCAAATGGCGCAAGAAAAACCAGCTTGCCCCACATCAGCGTCGGCTCGTCATCGATGAAGCGGCACACGAACCCAATTTTCTGCAGCTCATCGAGCGTGCCGCCGAGCAGATCGCGCCCAGCGGAAGCCACATTCAGCCGCGCGAAAGGAGAGCGGTGCACAAAATGCCCCGCGCTCACGCGCTCCATCTCGCCCGCAATGGTCGCCGGAATCACGCGCCCAGAGCCATATCTGGCGCGCAGCAACGCCACATGGTCGATTCCATTGAGCAGCGGAACAATCGCCCGCACCGCATCTGGATTCTTGAGAGCGGCGAGTGCCGGCTCCAACTGTGTGGCCTTCACCGTAATCCAGAGCGCGTCCACCGGAGGAACTTCGGCGGCGACCGCAACCTCCACCGTGAAATTGCCAAACGCACTTTCCAGCCGGATTTGTTTCGGATACCGCTCCAGCGCTTCGCGCCTCACGATCAGCGTAACGGAAGCTCCAGCGTGCGCCAGGCAAGCGCCCACCAGTCCGCCGACGCCGCCCGCTCCGAGAATCGCATGTCGCATTTTTTCGGGCATAAGATTTCAACCTTGCTTTGACACCGCGGCTGGCAGGCACTCCACCATCTCGGCATCGCTCAACGTGTGGTCGCTGCCTTTGGCCCGCTGGTAAATGCGGTCGACCAGTTCGTCCGTCGCCGGAATGCCGCGCCGCTCCAGCCAGAACAGCACATTCGACTTTCCGCTCATCGGCCCGATATCGATAATCTGCTCCAGTCCAAAAACATGCGATGGCACGCCCGAGTAAACCGTGTTGGCGAGCACCACATCGTTCTTGTGATACGCCTTAATGATGGCCGCGGCATGAACCCCCGTCGCCGTGCGGAACGCATCGTCGCCCACCACCGGATAGTTCGCCGGAATGGGCACGCCCGTGGCCCGCGAAACCGCCTGGCAATATTGCTTCAGTTTTGTGAGGTCCTGCTCGTCCCACGGCGCAATGCCCATCAGCTTCAGGTTCACCAGCATCTGATCCATCTGCGTGTTCCCCACGCGCTCGCCCAGACCGATCGCGCACGCATGCACGCAATTCGCGCCCGCGATCACCGCCGCCATCGAGTTGGCAATCGCCAGCCCGCGATCGCTGTGCCCGTGCCAGTCCACGCGAATCTTTTCGCCGGAAGGTTTCACCACTTCAGCGATCACAAACCGCACCAGCGCCAACGCGCCCATGGGCGTCGCGTGCCCCGCAGTGTCGCAGATAACGATGGCCCGCGCGCCGCAACTGATCGCCGTCGAGTACAGCCGCTTCACGGTTTCCGGGTCGCAGCGGCTCGTATCCTCGGTCACATACATCGCGTCAAGCCCGAGCGAAACCGCATACTTCACCGCCTTCTCCGTGGTCCGCAAGAGAAAGTCGTCGGACCAGTCTTCGGTGAATCTCCGAATGGGACTGGAACCGATGAATGTAGCCGCTTCGATCGGCAGGCCGGTTTTCTGCACAATCTCGGCAATGGGACGAATGTCATTCTCGTGCGTGCGTGCCGCGCAGTTGGCGCGGATCTTCATCTTGTGCGCGACGATCTCTCGCGCCAGCGCGGTCACATGCTCCACCGCGCGCGCTCCCGCGCCCGGCAATCCAAGATCGAGCGAGTCGATCCCCAAAGATTCCATCAGATGAAGAATCTCAATCTTCTCCGGAATCGAGGGATCGCGCACCGACGGCGACTGCAGCCCATCGCGCAAGCTTTCATCATTCAACAGCACCGGCCCCGGCGGCTTCAGTCCCGGCGGATGATTCTTGTTCCAGTCGTATATGAGTTCGGAAGTATTCATGGAAAAGCAGTGGCAAGTACCGAGTACCTAGTAAAACCGCCCCTTCGCATTGGCTCGCTACTCGGTACCAGGCACTCGGTACTATTTCTCTTTCGGCGGCAACGTCAACCCGAACACCGAAATCATTCCCTGCCCCGCCACGTTCACCTTCGCTTCCGTGGGATTCGGCAAATACAACGTCTGGCAGTGCTCGCAGCGGTAAACCTCGGCATCCGGTCCCCAGGCCTTTTCCGCGTCGCCGCAAGCCTGCTCAATCACGTCCTCGGAGTAAAACCAGCGCTTCAGATGGCCGCCACAGAATTTGCCTTTTTCGTTTTTCTCGTTGCAGGCGCGCTGCCCGGCCTTCTTGATTTTGACTTTATGATGCGGAAGCTGCGCCGGAGTTTGCGGACTCGAAGTAGTGATTTCGCCAGTCGCCAAAGGACTCACCCTCATTCATGCGGCGCTCGCGCCGCCGGATTCGGCCCTACGAGCCTCATTGTACTCGAAGCCGAAAGGCGAGCCCAAGCCCGCGATGTCGTATGCTAGGCGTTAATTCTCGTGACCGGCAATCGAATGCCAGAATGAACATCCTATGAACCATCCGACGTTCCGCCCGAACAAAGCTTTCCTGGTTTGCGCAGCCACCCTGATCCCGCTCGGATTTCTTCTGCCCCCGTTCCACGCCCAAACCCCACGCAGGCAGAGCGACAGTTTCACCAACATTCAACAGGAACTGGTCCGCACCGAGATCGGCTTCTTCGAAGCCTGGAAGATGAAGGACCAAGCCTACTTCCGCGAACACATCGCCGAGAACGGAATCTTCTGGAGCGACTCCGGCACTTTTTCCCGCGACCAGCAATTGCAGGAGCAGGAATCTTCAGCAAAGGTTTGCAAGGTGGATGGCTATGGCCTTTCCGACTTCGGAATACTGCCGCTGACCGATGGCGCGTACTTGCTCACTTACAAAGCCGAGCAATATGCCACCTGCAATGGAGAAAAAGTTCCGGTTCACATGAACGGCAGCTCGATTTACATTCTCAAGGCGGGCCATTGGCAGGCAATGTATCGGGCGCAGGTTCCGCTTAGGAATCAGAGTTGAATCAATCAAAGCTGAGGACATTCATGATCACAATTGTTTCGGGATTGCCGCGTTCCGGCACTTCGCTCATGATGCAGATGCTGGCCGCAGGAGGGCTGCCTGTGCTCTCCGATGGCGAGCGGGCGGCTGACACGGATAATCCGCGCGGCTATCTCGAGTGGGAACGCATCAAGCAGCTCCCCAAAGATCCAGGGTGCATAGCCGAAGCCGAAGGTAAAGTGGTGAAAGTAATCTCGCGCCTTCTGCTTTCGCTACCCGAGGGCCACGAATATCGCGTCATCTTCATGCAGCGGCCACTGCCCGAAGTGTTGGCGTCGCAGGAGGTCATGCTGCGCAACCGTGGAACCGCGAAAGCTGGGGCAGGTAATGCCGCCATGGCGGCGGCGTTTGAGAGTCATCTTCGCGAAGTGAACGCCTGGCTCGACAGCAAGGCCTACGTCAAAACTTTGCGAGTCCCCTACCAGGAACTGTTGCGCGATGCGGAAATTATTGCGAAGAAACTCGCACAGTTTCTCGGCGTCAGCCTGGATGCGGAGGCGATGACCCACCAAGTCGATCCAACTCTCTATCGGAACCGCTCGAAATAGTTGCCAGGGAAGGCCCTCGGCGAAACTTTTCAGGCAATCGAAGTCAGAACTCCCGCTTCGGCGGCACTTGCTCAGCTCCAACGCGGCCCACAACCACCTCGGCATCGAAATAACTTTCGCCGCGAACTGGTGCTCCCGCCATACGGCGAAGCGTCGCAATCTGGCCAACGTGTGTCAAGGCGTCAGCGACCGGACCCTGGAAGAGCTTTTCCGGTGTAGCGTGCAGCGGTTTGGAAGAAGCCAGAAAGTCGTCGAACTTCTTCAAAGCCGCAAAGAATCGTTCGATTTCTTTTTCCCAAGGCGACGGACTGGAATCCTTCCAAGTCCGGTAGCCGGCGGCGATCGAGAGCGCCCAGTCGAATAGATCGCCGATGTGGGCCAAAATCTGTCCGGGTGTGCGCACGCCTTCGGCTGCCCGGAAATTGGCGAAATCGGCAGGTGCAATACGGATCGCTTTGCCTCCGCGATAAGCCACCGTAGCCAAAGCGTGGCGCAGCAAATCGCGTTTGGAATCTGAGCTCGAAGAGGTGTTCATGGACACAAGATACACTTGATGCCAGCCTAACGAAAAGAAGACAACGAAAAGAAGACAGCAAAAAGAAGACTCAAAAAGGAGACGAAAAAGAATGCCGGAAGATGCCGCACAGTCTCGCTCGGTCAGCCGCGAGAACGCGCAACATTACCGTTGGGGAAACGATTGCGACGGCTGGCATCTGGTGAAAGATGAAAACCTCAGCGTGATTGAAGAGTTCGTTCCGTCGGGCGGCTGCGAAGTCCGCCATTATCACCAGAAGGCACAGCAGTTTTTCTACATTCTTTCCGGGGAGGTGATGATCGAAGTGGAGGGACGCAGCACGCTGCTTCACGCCGGCAGCGGAATCCGCGTCCTGCCGGGAGCGCGTCACCAGATCAGCAATCCATCCTCCGGGACTGTGCGGTTTCTCGTAATCTCACAGCCGCCCAGCCACGGCGACCGAGTTACGGAATCATGATCACGCGGCTGAGTCCGCGACTACTTCCCCCGGTTCGCTCCTCAACAGGTCGGTGAAAACAAATCCATCGCGCGTCACGGTCTCTCCGTTTTGTACGGGGATCGCATGCACGAACATGGGACCGTCATACACGAAAGTATGAAACTCGCCATTTTCTCCGCAAGGGTCGATCCCGGGCGGGAATTCGTCAACCAGTTTTGCATTCAGTTCTCGACCGGCGAACGAGGCGGGCATTTTCCTGGGATCGAGACAGACGATTCGACTTCGCACTCCGCCGGCCCACATGTCACGTATTAACTGCCGGGTATCGAGCTTCCATAAAGGAAACACGGGATCAAGCCCGAGCCCACGCATGCGGTCTTCACGGTATTGCCGCACGTCCTCGAGGAAGAGGTCGCCAAAGGCAACGGCTTCTATTCCGGCAGCGATCGCTTTGGCGCAGGCCGCGCGCATCGCGTCTTCGTATTCTGGATTCGAACAGGGCCACGGCAGTGGAACTTTCCACAACGGGAGTCCGGCAGCGTCGGCCTGAGCTTCGACCAGTTCACGGCGAACCCCGTGCATCGCAACCCGGTCGAAGCTGGAGTTGATCGTGGTCAGAAGGCCAACGATTTCGTATTCATTCGATTGACGCAGAACCTGGAGTGTCCAGGCGCTATCTTTGCCGCTGCTCCAGGATACAAGTGCTTTTTTTCTCAAGTCTGTGTCATTCCTTTCACAATCGCTTACGCCGCATCACGCCGGCAGCGTGCAACGCCCCGCGCAGGCGCGCGCCCCATCCGCGAGCAAATTGCATATCCAACAATCCTTCTATCTGCCGCGCAAAATTCGCGCCATATCCATACCACCAAACTTTTTTTATCGAGGGCATCAGATCCACATCGAGATACTTTAGCCGGACCATCTCTTCCAATCCAAAACGGCCGTGGGCGCGGCCAATGCCGCTTGATTTGAAGCCGCCGTGCGG
Source organism: Acidobacteriaceae bacterium (assembly GCA_003131635.1). Lineage (GTDB taxonomy): Bacteria > Acidobacteriota > Terriglobia > Terriglobales > Acidobacteriaceae > Sulfotelmatobacter. The sequence continues at coordinate 32,297 of PKVZ01000085.1, read as the reverse complement.
CGCCTCGCTGATACCGAAGCAGGAAACCACATCGTTCACCATGACCGTGCCGGCCTGAATGCGCCGCGCCAGCAGTTCCCCGCGGGCGTCGTCGCGGGTCCATACACACGCCGCCAAACCAAACTCGGAATCATTCGCCAACCGCACCGCTTCATCGTCTGTGTCGAACGCCGCGACGGGCAGCACCGGACCAAATGTTTCCTCGCGCATGATGCGCATTTCATGCGTCACATCCGCCAGCACGGTGGGTTGATAAAAGTTCGTTCCGAGTTGCGGCATTCGCGAGCCTCCGGCCAGAACCCGCGCCCCGCGCGCTATTGCGTCTTCCACATGCGCCTCGACAATTTGCACTTGGCGGTTGTGGATCATCGGTCCTACATCAATGTCACGATCTAAACCCCGGCCAACCCGCAGCCTCTTCGCCTTCTCTGCGCACGCGCTCAGAAACGCTTCGTACAGACTGCGATGCACGTAACAGCGCTCGACTGACAAACAAGTTTGCCCGGCATTCACGAAAGCTCCCCAAACCGCTGCGCTCGCAGCTACGTCTACGTCGGCATCCTCCAGCACCAGCATGGGATCTTTGCCGCCCAACTCCAGCACTACGGGCAGCAATCGTTCCGCCGCAGCCATCGCAATGCGCTTTCCTGTTGCCACGCTGCCCGTGAACACCAGTTTGTCGATCGGCGAGTGGATCAGGGCCACGCCCGTCGCGCCGTCACCCACCACAACCTGAAAAATATCCTGCGGCACGCCTGCCGCGTGCAGCAGGGATCTCAGTTCCAACGCCACGAGGGAGGTTAATTCCGAAGGCTTCAGCACCACCGCGTTGCCAGCCACTAGAGCCGCCAGCGTCTCCGTCGCGGGAATGGAAAATGGATAATTCCACGGCGAAATAATTCCGACAACGCCATAAGGCTCCCTCACCAGCCGCCCGTTCTTGAGTTTGGTGGCAAGATTTCCATGAGGCAGCGGTTCGTCGCGCAGCAGGTGGTAGGCGTGGTCGATCAGGAATCGTGCCGCATCCAGCACCACCAATATTTCGGTGGTCAAAGCTTCCGCGACAGGCTTGCCAGCCTCGCGCGCGATAGCCTCGGCGATCGCGGATCTCTTTCCCTGCAGCTTGTACTGAAACTCGCGCAGTACCGCGATCCGCCGGCGCACGCCAGCTTTAGCCCATGCCACCTGCGCCGCACGCGCCCGCGCCACCGCTGCGATCACTTCATCCGCGCCCGCACAGTCCAACTCGCGCAGAACTTCACCGGTTGCCGGATTCACCGACGAAATCTTTCGCGCTGCGATTTGTAGATCAGTGGCCATTTCCGAAAACTTGCGCCCAATTTCGACCAGCAGCGTCAATACTCCACATTCACCAAATACAACCCGCTAGCCAGCGCGGTCGCTCCCGCAGCCGACCGGTTGCGCGCCTCCAATATGCGCGTCAGATCCTCGGGCTGCAGCGTTTCCTTCCCCACCAGAATAAACGTGCCCACCAGATTTCTCACCATGTGGTGCAGAAAGCCCGATCCTCTTACGGTGTAGACGAACTCCTCCCCGCGCCGGTCCCAGCTTGAGGAAAAAATGCGCCGCAGGTTCGACACCGGCACGCCTTGGCGTCCTCGCTCCGGATCCACCGCGGCAAAGGAAGTGAAATCGCGCTCGCCCTCTACCAGTTCCGCCGCCCGGACGATTGCCGGCTCATCCAGAGGATAGGGATAATGCCACACATACCTTGCCAGGAACGGCGGACAAATCGCGGCGCGATAAATCCGGTAGCGATAAGTCTTCGCCCGCGCCGAATGCCGCGCATGAAAATCCGCCGCAGCTTCCGTCACCTCCAGAACCCTCACCGACGCCGGCAAAACATCATTCAGCGCTTTCACAAAATTCATCGTGGGGACGGAAGACTCCGTGACAAATGTCACAACCTGCGCCAGCGCGTGTACGCCCGCGTCGGTTCGGCCCGAACCTTGCGGCAAGACCTTTTCGCCGGTGACTCGTCCAATGGCTGAGGCAAGTGTGCCCTGCACGGTCGCATCGCCGGGCTGCACTTGCCAGCCGGCGAATTCCGAGCCGTCATAGGAGAGAATCAGTTTGAGATTGCGCATGCGATCTTTCGAGTCCCACCGAGGCACAGGGTCATCCAAAGCATTTCACGGATTGCGGTCTGCGCGCTTCCCATTTCCGCATCGTGTGCCCTATGCCGAGCACTTTACCAGTTTCAACATCGGATATACTGTTGCGTTTCACCAACTTTCACTTCGGGTACGGGATTTTCGCGCAGCCCGTTCCACGCAGCGCCAGAGAGCAGCCGCCAGAAAGACCGAATTGCAATTACAAAATGGGTTCGACGCACTTTTCCAGAGCATTCGTTCTTTTCAGGAACTCTTTTTCAGGAACTTGGATACCTGGGATTGCGTACCAACTTCTGAGTGGAGCTTTCATTGGAGCGCAGCGTCAGATGATAACCGGCTCTTTTTGCAGCACCTTAAACGAATCAGATTCTTTAGCACCAGTTCTCAGGAACGGAGATGAGTAAATGCCATTCGCACGCATAGCCTCCAACATCCGGCTGGCCATGGCCGCAGTTTTATTTGGGACACTGACGCTCTCAGGTTGGGCTCAGGAACCGCCCGCCGCGCCCACGCCACAAAATACGCCGGAGGCGCGGCCTCTGCCCATGCTGAACTACTCCCAGCCAGCATCCCATTTTCCTAATCCGATAGCGCCCTACGCTCCGCGGCATGTGGCCGCGCCGAATCTGGCCAACACGGCGCGCATTGATTCTCTAATGCGCGATGGCAAACTTTATCTCTCGCTCAATGACGCCATCGCTTTAGCGCTCGAAAATAATCTTGATGTCGCCATCGCCCGCTACAACCTGAACATCGCCGATACCGACGTGCTGCGCGCTCGAGCCGGTGCTCCCATTCTCGGCGTCAATGCTGGAGTGGTGCAGAATACTCCGGGCGGCGGTGTCGGAGGTATCGGCGCGAGCGCAGGAGTTTCCACTGGCGGCACCAGCCTGGGCGCTGGCGGCATCGGCGCCGGTACTAACGGCTTGGTCAGTTCCACGCTGGGCTTGGGACCAACGATCACCAGCTTCGATCCGGTTATCACTGGAACGTTACAAAACGATCATCTTAGCCAGACCGCCAGTAGCATCTTTCAGGGTGTAACTCCGGGCACCAGCCTCGCCCAGAATACGGGCACTGTAAACCTGGCTTATCAACAAGGTTTTAGTTGGGGCACAAACTTGTCAGTCGGTTTCAATAACACCAGGGTGACCACCAACAGCTTTTTCTCCAGCCTGAGCCCACAGATCAACTCCAATTTTCAATTTCGCCTGACGCAGCATCTGTTACAAGGCTTTGGTCTGCCGGCGAACACCCGGTTCCTCCATATCGCCAGAAACAATCGCGAACTCTCGGACGTCGCGTTCCGTCTGCAGATCATCGATTCGGTGGACCAGATCGAAAACATTTACTGGGATCTGGTCTTCGCCTACGAAAATGCGCGCGTGCAAAATGAGTCGCTAGCCTTCGCCCAGAAAACTTTATCGGATACTAAGAAGCAGGTCGAGATCGGCAGCTTGGCCCCGATCGAGACGGTTCGTGCGCAAAGCACCGTCGCTCAGGATCAACGGTTGGTAACCACGGCGCAAACCAATCTGGAACTGGAACAGCTGTTGATGAAAAATGCGTTGACCCGCAGTTTGAGAGACCCCATCCTGGCTACTGCTGAGGTCATTCCCACCTCCACCATGGAAATTCCGGCTGAAGAACAGGTTGTGCCCACCGAGGACTTGATTAACGATGCGCTGCGCCATCGCGCCGAACTGGTCGAAACCCGCATCGATTTGAACAGCCGCGATTACAGCAACAAGGCGGTACGCAGCGCACTGTTGCCTTCGGTCGATTTGTTCGCCTATTACGGAGGCGCCGGTCTCGGCGGCAGGCAAAATACGGCTAACGTTTGCGCCAACCCTCCGACTCCGGACCAGCTTTTATTCGGCTGCGCCAGCAACAACCCGGCCGATCCGGATCAGATTGCTCCGACAACTGGCCTTGGAGGCACGTTGAATCAGTTGGTCAATTCAACAAGCCCTGACAAGGGCGTCGGCTTGAGCCTGAATATTCCCATTCGTAACCGGGCCGCACAAGCCGTACAGATCCGTTCGGAATTGGAATACCGGCAGGCTCAGATGCGCCAACAGCAGATCGAAAACCAGGTCAGCATCGAAGTCCGCAGCGCGCAGTATACCGTGCAGCAGAACCGCGCCAGCGTGGACTCCGCCAAAGCCGCTCTCGACCTGGCACGCCAGTCGCTCGACGCCGAGCAGAAAAAATATCAGTTTGGCACTTCCACTACAACGCTGGTGTTGCAGTATCAGAGTGAGTTGGCGACGGCCGAATCTACTCTGGTGAATGCCACGGTTGCCTATGAAAAGTCGCGCATCGAACTGGACCGCTCTACCGGAACGCTGCTCGACCACAACGGCATCAGCGTAGACGACGCCGCCCGCGGCCAGGTCACGCGTATGCCCAACGTGCCTTATATCGCTCCGCGCAAGGAGTTGCCATCGGTGGCGCAACCCGCGCCGCAGGCGACTGCTGTGCAACCTCAGTAGGCGGCCCGAGAAAAAAGCGGGCGCGGTTACCCCGCCGCGCCTCATTTCTTTTTCTTTTTCTGACAAATCTTTACAACGGCCACCCGTTTTATCCCGCTCCATCCCGCTAAGATGGTGTGACGCAGTGCATGACCAGTGCATCCAAAATTTTAAATTCATCCGTCCGCCATACATTGCATCCATTTTCCTCGTTCAAGGAGACGAACTATGTCTTTATTCTTGCGCCGCCGAACCGCAGCCCTGTTGCGCTCCAGCCTGCTACTGACCAGCACCACGATTTTAGTTGGCACGCAATTGCCGCCGTCGTTGTGTGCGCAAAATGTTCCCGCCGCTCCCACGCCACAGCCTGCGCCGCCTGCCGCCCCGCCGCAATTGGTTCACTTACAGGATTACTCGAAACCCAGTTCGGCGTTTCCCCGCATCCTGCAGCCTTACCGGGCGCAACGGTTGGCGCAGCCCAATCTCGCGAACTCGCCGCGCATCGATTCGCTGATGCGCGATGGCAAAATCTATCTATCGATTGACGACGCCGTCGCCCTTACGCTCGAGAACAACCTCGATATCGATATTGCCCGCTACAACCTCAACATCGCTGACACGGACTACTTGCGCGCCAAGTCCGGCGCCAACATTCTCGGCGTCAACGCCGGCATCGTGCAGAACACTCCGGGCGGTGGCGTAGGCGGTCTTGGTGGCACGGTGGGATCCGGCACGGGAGGAACTACGGTTGCGGCCAGCGGCATCGGCACCGGAACCAATGGCCTGGTCAGTTCCACGCTCGGGCTCGGCTCGACCATCACCAGCTTCGATCCCGTCATCACCGGCACGCTGCAACTCGACAAGGATGATGCGGAATCCGTCAGCGTGTTCAGCCCGATTCCCGTCATTGCCCAGAATACTTACACGTCGGACCTCGCTTATACGCAAGGTTTCGCATGGGGCACCAGCATCACCGTCGGATTCAACAATACCCACGTGACCACGAACGACCCTACCAGCCTGCTGACGCCCGAATTGAGTTCAAATTTCCAATTCAAGATCACGCAAAACCTTCTGCAAGGCTTCGGTTCCGGGCCCAACCTGCGCTTCATCCACATTGCCAGGAACAATCGCGAGATCTCCGACGTCGCCTTCCGCCTGCAAGTCATCACCACCGTCGATCAGATTGAGGATATGTATTGGGACTTGGTCTATGCCTACGAAAACGTGCGCGTGCAGCAGGAATCCCTCACTTACGCGCAGAAGGCGCTGACGGATACGAAGCAGCAGGCGCAAGTCGGCACAGTTCCGCCCATTCAGGTGGTGAGCGCCCAAAGCACCCTCTCAACCGATCAGCAGAACCTGATCCTGGCGCAGAACAACCTGCAATTGGAAGAGTTGCTCATGAAGAACGCGCTTAGCCGGAGCATCGAGGATCCGGTGCTGGCCGAAGCTGACGTAGTTCCAACCTCGACTATGCAACTTCCCGAACAAGAGCCCGTCACACCCGTCCAAGACTTGATCAACGAGGCTCTCGACCATCGCGCCGAACTGGTGGAATCGCGCATTGATCTGAACTCCCGCGATCTAAGCAGCAAGGCAGTGCGTAACGCCCTGCTGCCCACGCTCGATGCCTTCGCCTATTACGGCGGCTCTGGCGCGGGAGGAGCCATTAATCCGCTCGTGCCTGCATGCTCGCCGACATCGAGCAAGTTCTGCTACACCCAGAGCACAGCCCCGCCGCCGTTCCAAACCGCGACTACGGTGGGCTATGGCACTACCCTGAGTCAACTCGTCAACTCCACCGCCCCCGACAAAGGCGTGGGGTTGACACTAAGCATCCCGTTGCGCAATCGCGAAGCGCAAGCCAACCAGGTGCGCGCAGAGTTGGAATACCGTCAGGCCCAGGTGAGGCTGCACCAGTTGGAGAATCAAGTGCGCATCGAAGTCCGTAACGCGCAATTTGACGTGAAACAAAACCGCGCTTCCGTGCAGGCTGCCCAGTATGCGGTCGACTTTGCGCGCCAGACGCTCGACGCCGATCAGCAGAAGCTGAAAGTCGGACTCACCACGACAACCGCGATCTTGCAGGATGCCTCCGTCTTAACCACCTCGGAATCGAATTTGGTCTCGGCCAAGGCAGCCTACGAGAAGTCGCGCGTGGAACTCGATCGTGCCACCGGCTTGCTGCTGGACCACTCCAATATCGACGTAGCCGATGCCACCCGCGGCCAGGTTACGCACTTGCCGCAGGTGCCCTATGTCGCGCCGCGGCAGGAAAGTACCCCTAGCGGGCAGACTGCTCAGCCGCCAGCGCCATCGCCTCAGCCGCCGCCGTCTTAGACTACGCAATTCCCGGGAGATGCTTCGCCGTCAATTCTCCAGCCGAGGCTCGACGATGTATTCTTCCTTCCGTGACCTTGTCTGTCGTGATCATTACGCATAACGAGGAAGCCAACCTCGCCCGCACGCTCGAGAGCGTGAAGGCGCTGGTTAGCGACGGCAAGGGAGAAATCGTCGTTGTCGACTCGGGCTCGACCGACCGCACCGTCGAGATCGCGAAGTCATTCGGCGCGAACGTTTTCGTCGAGGAATGGAAAGGCTACTCCGCGCAGAAAAACTCGGCCATTGACAAGGCCACGGGGGATTGGATTCTGAGTTTGGATGCGGATGAGGAATTGAGCGAGGGGATGAGGGAATTCATGCTGCTCATCCTCTTTGGCTCACGCTATGAAGAATTCGCAAATTTTCGTGACGGGGTTCTTTTCGGAAGGCGAAACTATTTCCTCGGGCGATGGGTTCGTCATGGAGGCTTCTACCCAGACACGAAGATTCGTCTGTTCCGTCCGGGGACTGCTCGTTTCGAAGATCGTCTCGTTCACGAAGACATACAACTCGCGGCTGGGCTCCAGAAATATGACCCTCAGCCGACCTACAACATGGGTGATCCGATCGACATCATCCACCACTCCTACCCCACGCTCTCCGACTACATCGAGCACATGAACCGCTATTCGTCGCTGGGCGCGGAGATGGTCGTGGCGAAAGGCGATGGCAAGGTCCGCTTCAGCGTCGTCAACATCGTCTTGCGCCCGCTGGCAACGTTCGTCTACAACTATTTTCTTCGCCTCGGTTTCCTCGATGGCCTAGAAGGGCTGCTGCTGCATCTCTACCATGCGGTTTATGTCTCGTGGAAGTATGCCAAGGCGTGGGAGCTTTCGCGCAAGCAACAGTGACGACCTAACCGACCGGTCGTTCCTTCTACGCTTTCGCGCCTTGCCCGCAAGCGCGCGCTTCCCTATTATCAAAACAGAATAGTGGGGTTCGCATGGAGAAGAAGCCGTCTAAGCCGCAGGTTGCCGAAGATCCGGTCGCCGAGGTTTTTGAAAACCGCCATCCGTCCGCCGCCGAAAAGACCTGGGCTGAGAACACCCTTGCGCCCACGCTCGAGAAAGCTCCCGAGCACGCGATAGGTTCGCCCACGGGAATAAACGTAGACGAGCACGGCCGCGCCCGCTTCACCACAATTTCCGGCGTCCCCATCCGCCGTCTTTATACTCTGGCCGATCTCCCGGAAGACTGGAGCGAGGAAAAATATCTGGGCTATCCCGGCCAAGCGCCCTACACGCGCGGCATTCACGCCACGGGATATCGCGGTAAGTTGTTCACCATGCGGCAATTCTCCGGCTTCGCTTCGCCCGAGGAGACCAACCAGCGCTACAAATATTTGCTGGAGCACGGTGGTGGCGGGCTTTCCGTGGCATTCGATCTACCCACGCTGATGGGCTACGACTCCGATCATCCGGCCAGCGAGGGCGAAGTTGGCAAGTGCGGCGTCGCCATCGATTCGCTGGAGGACATGGAAATTCTTTTTGGCGGCATCGATCTGGAAAAGACCACCGTATCGATGACCATCAATTCGCCCGCATCCGTGTTATGGGCAATGTATCTGGTGGTAGCCGAGAAACAAGGCGCGGACTGGCAAAAGATTTCGGGCACGATTCAAAACGACATTCTGAAGGAGTACATCGCGCAGAAGGAATATATCTATCCCCCGGCTCCATCGATGCGGCTAGTCATCGACACATTTGAGTTTGGATCGAAGTTCACTCCGCGTTTCAACACCATCTCAATCAGCGGCTATCACATCCGCGAAGCCGGTTCGACCGCCCTGCAGGAACTGGCGTTCACCTTGTATGACGGCGTGGAGTATGTGGAGTGGGCACGGCGGCGTGGGCTCGATGTGGACGATTTCGGTCCGAGGCTGAGTTTTTTCTTCAACGCGCACAACGACTTCTTCGAAGAGATTGCTAAATATCGAGCCGCCCGCAAAATTTGGGCTCAGGTAATGAAAGAGCGGTTCGGCGCGAAGCACGCGCGCACCTGGCTGATGCGATTCCACACCCAGACGGCGGGAGTTTCTCTGCCCGCGCAGCAGCCTATGAACAACATTGCGCGCGTAGCATTGCAGGCCTTGGCTGCAGTGTTAGGGGGCACTCAATCGCTGCACTGCGACTCCTATGATGAAGCGCTGGCCCTGCCCACCGAAGAGGCGGCGCGGATCGCCTTGCGCACGCAGCAGATCATTGCCTATGAATCGGGCGTGACCCATACAGTTGATCCGTTGGGCGGGTCATATTTCCTGGAAGCCTTAACGCTGGAAATGGAAAAGGGTGCGTTCGATTACTTCGGCAAGCTGGATGCCATGGGTGGAATGGTGAAAGCCATTGAGCGCGGCTATCCGCAAAAAGAAATTGCTGAGGCCTCCTATCAGTACCAGCGCGCGGCTGAGGCCAAAGAGAAAGTCATTGTCGGCGTGAACGAGTTCGTGGTGGAGGAGGAGGCGCCGCACATCCTCTATATCGGCGAAGGTGTAGCGCTGCAACAGTCGGCCAAGCTGAAGGCGCTTCGGGCCCGGCGATCGAATGACGGAGTGCGGCACGCTCTCGACGCTCTGAAGAAAGCCGCGGCGCAGGATCCGAAGCTGGGCGCCAATGCTGCCATTTCTCCCGCCAATACGATGCCTTATATCGTAGACGCTGTGCGCGCCTACGCCACCGTGGGTGAAATTTCCGAGGCCCTGCGCGAGGTGTATGGGACCTATACGGAAGTGAGCATTACATAGGCGCGGGCAAAAGTGTCAGCCGATTTCAGCACAAAAAAACTTCGTTTAAGAACCCCCAGCTGCGATTCTTGCCAGCCTGAGATTCGTTTTTTCTTCGCCACACAACTAATTTTGTGATAAAGATGAAGCTATAAGCCCATGAGGAAAGCTGTCATCCATCTCAAGCAATCGGACCCGGTGATGCGAGCCATCATTGAGCGCATTGGGCCGTGCCGCATGCAGTTTGGGCCGCCCGAGTTTCACAGCCTGGCAGAAGCCATCGTCTATCAACAGCTGAACGGCAGAGCTGCGGAAACCATCTTCAAGCGTTTTGCCGCTCTGACCGGCGAGCCGCTTATCCCCGAAGCCATCCTAAAACTTAGCGATGAGCAGATGCGCAGCGCGGGATTGTCGAAGCAGAAGTCGGCGTATTTAAAAGACCTTGCGGCAAAAACCGCCGGCGGTTTACTGGATTTTTCCCGGCTGTCGAGCTTGCCGGACGCGGAGGTGATTGAGCATCTGACCCAGGTCAAAGGTATTGGCGTGTGGACGGCACAGATGTTTCTGATGTTCTCGCTGAAGCGCGAGAACGTGCTGCCCACGGGCGACTTCGGCGTGCGCATGGCAATGTACAGGCACTATCTCGACGTACAGGGAGCAAGAGCGGCGAGAAAGGTTAAGAAATCACGCAAGCGCAAGGTTAAGCTACCCACTCCGGAGCAGATGGAGAAAATCGCGAAGTGCTGGGAGCCTTACCGCAGCGTCGCATGCTGGTACTTGTGGCAGAGCATCGACACAAAAACGCTTTGATCAAAGCGGGCTCGGGACTGAAGCCCCTGTGCTCGACAACGGCCATTGTGGTTAAATGAATAGCGATGGCTGATCTCAAGATTCGCGTCCTGGTGGCGAAGCCCGGCCTCGACGGTCACGATCGCGGCGCCAAGGTAATTGCGCGTGCCTTGCGCGATGCCGGCATGGAAGTGATTTACACCGGATTGCGGCAGACCCCGGAAATGATCGTCAGCGCAGCGCTGCAGGAAGATGTACACGTCATCGGACTCTCGATACTCTCGGGCGCGCACAATGCGATCGTCCCCCGCGTCATGGACCTGCTCAAGCGGAACAAGATGGACGATGTCTTGGTGCTGGTGGGCGGAATCATTCCCGATCAGGATATCGATGCGCTGAAGAGACTCGGCGTGGCCGCTGTTTTCCAGCCGGGCACCGCCATGGATGAGATTGTGAAGTTCATTCGGGCGAACGTGAAGGGCGCAAGCGTGCCAGCATAAGGTTGATTGAGTAATTGGGTAAAGTTGTATTTCGACAGGCTCCCCAGATTTTCTAATTGCCCAATTTTCTTGCATGGCGATCCCAAACCTAACCAGCATCCGTCAACAACTTGAGCGCACCGTGGGCCCTTCGCCGTGGTATTGGAAAACCTTCCCAGCACTTCATTCTGCTGCCGGGCAGCGCTTGTTCTGGACACATCACGGTAGCGAAGGCCCCGTAGGATATGTAGTCTCGCTAGCGCTGGAGCGGGAAGCGGATCATCCGCGACTGGCGTTAAACACGTACGCCCGGCCATTTATAGTATCGCCACATTGCCTGGGAGTCTGGTGCCCGGAAGGACGCAGTATTCGTTTGACCGTGTTCGATCCAGATAAACTCCAGCCTTTCGACCTGGCAGAGATTGCCGGATGGTTCAAGCAATCTTCCGATCGCATCTATTCCAAGACCCCACCGATCGCGGAGTTCGAGGTGCCTCTTACTCTTGGCCCTGGAATGCACAAGATCAACCCCCCACCGGAACTGGCTGCAGTCGACGAACTGATCGTACCCACCAGCTACAAGGCGACGTCAAATGACGATCCGGCATTCGCACTCTTTGTCCTTTATCTGCAGGCCGGGTTGGTGGAGGTTTTGCCGCAGAAATGGTTCACCGCCTCGCAATATCAGGTCGGCAAACAATGGATTTCACGCGCGTCCCGCGACCAGGAGTCTCATCGCATCTTCGGGGAATGTTATGGCGCGGGAACCTTCTTGCTGGAAGAAGATGGCTGCCGGATGGCAGAGTGGATGGACAGAAAGTCTTAGGTCTTCGGTCTTCGGTCGTAGGTCCCAGGTCTTAGGCCCCAGGTCTTAGGCCCCAGGTCTTAGGCCCTAGGTCTTGGATCTTAGCTCCCAGTTCCTGGGTCGCGGAAGCCAGCATCACGCGAAGCGTCAACCAAGGCGAAGCCGAGAACCTAAAACCTGACACCCAAGACCTGATACCTGCATCCGCGAATGTCCCCATCTCTTTTTAAACCCGACGATCACAATGGCGTGTCGATTTTGCGTCTCTGTTCGGAGGACGGCACAAATCGCCTGACGCGGGCGTGCGTGCTGTCTCTCACGGCAGCGATCCGTGAGCTTACTCAGAAAGCTAGCCCGCTGGTCCTCACGGGGAACGCAAAGTTCTTCTCCGCAGGAGCGGAACTCAGAGAGATCGCGGCTCTCGACGGTCCTTCGGCCTACCAGTTCGCAAAAATGGGACAGACGCTCATGCGGGCGCTGGAACAGTTTCCGGCACCGGTGTATGCCGCCATCTCGGGATACTGCATGGGTGGAGGCTTGGATCTGGCGCTGGCCTGCCACCGCCGGATCGCCTCTCCCCATGCTGTCTTTGGACACCGCGGCGCGGCCTTGGGATTGATTACCGGATGGGGCGGCACGCAACGCTTGCCACGGCTGGTGGGCAAGGCCGTCGCTCTGGAAATGTTTGTGGCGGCGGAAAAGATCAGCGCGATGCGGGCGCGGGCAATCGGACTGGTCGAGGCAGTGGCGGATGACCCGGTCGCCGAAGCTGTACGAAGGATCAAGGCAGACGAGCAAGAAAGAAAATTCTAGGTGCGCGCCGCTGGGCGGCACCGGGGAGGGGACTCGTCACTCCCCAGTTCAGGTCGCTCAACGCAATTACGAAGCAGTTTTGCCCTCTCCCCCGTAGCTGTTTGAGAGTGAATTGGCACGAAGTTGGAATTGGCAGCCAGAACTCTCTGATAGGCCTGCAGGGCCAGATCGTAACGCCCAGCCAGATAGTAGGCGAAGCCGGTGTCGGTGCCCGGAACCGCGCTTTCAGAGCCTGCTTCGCCGCATGGGGCTGCAATAACATAATCTAGGCCCGGGATTTTCTGGTGGCCGGCCGCCTTTTCATCGTTCCTCGTGTCCCTGTGTCTGTTTCCCTCGCGGAGGCATGGTCCAGGTCGCGCAATTCATACGAACCGGTCATCGTGGCTGGGGGCATCGTGTGGGAGGCTTGGACTCCGGGGCCTCACCGCATCACTTTTTCTCGCTGGTCGTTACGGCGGGGTCCTGGTTGAGGGTAACTCGTAGTTTCCGCACCTCCTCGGGTTTTAGGTTGATCTTCCCTTCCGCCGCTTGGCCCGGGGACGGCCACAGCTTGTAGCCCTCGGCACTTATTTCGATGAGCACCTCGGCGAACGCGGGCACGAAGACGCGCCCTTGGGTTGTTGACGCACTTAGGAAAGAATCCGGGTTCGCCGCCCGCCGAAGAGTCACAGAAGCTGAACGGATCTCCTTTCCAGTCGCCTCGTCGGTCACGGGTTCTAGATCCAGGATGCCAGCCTTGGGGCCTATTTTTACGATGATATCTGCCGAAGGAAAATCCTCCGCCAGCGTGACATTGGGCATAGCATAGTTGCTGTAGAAGGAGGCAAAAACTGGAGCGGGGTAGCCAGCGCTCTCTTTCCCAGCTACAACCACGTAAGTGCCCCACGGTACATGGGAGATTCGGAAATGCCCGCCGTCATCGGTCTCGTGGTACTGCACGATTTGATGGATCACCAGAACATCTTTTTGGGCAATATGGACCTTCGCCCCGGCCACAGGCTTTCCCGTTTCGTCTACGACCGTACCCGTAATCGTACCTTGGACTTGTGCGAGCGCCGAAGTCAACAGCACAACCATCGCCAACAATGTCTTGAAGGTCATAAATCTCCTATGGTCCAAACACCGTGCCGGTTGGGATCTTGTTAGGCGGGTTGATAAAACCGTTAATGTCGGTGCTGGCAGTGTGCGAGTAGCCGACAAGTGTTCCGAACGTAATTCCTGGATCTGGATTATTTCCCGTTGGGCCGCACCATTGCCAGTGATCAGTTAGGTTTTCGCCGCAACCTGCGGGTGTGAAGCCTGTGTACATGGCCCACTCGTCGGTTAAATTGCCACCACCGTCGGTGGTATATTGGGCATTGCACTGAGCGGTCGTGCTACCGGGGTTGGCCTGTTGACAGTTGTATCCAGAGAAGCTGATGTTTTCAGCTATCGGAATGTTAGCTGCTAGCGTTCCGTCGTAGTTCTCGACGGTGTAGCTGACAAATCGACACTGGTAAGGCGCGCCAACGCACGTGGCGATAGTATCGCTCTGAACCACCATTTGGTTCGGGCCGTTAATCCCAAGGGACGCCGGCGCACTGGTCTGGGAGCCTGCCGTCACTGTGACATTGTTGCTTCCGATCTTAGCGCTGAAGCTGACGCTCACGCCTTGCATAACAATCTGGCTGTCGGTCGACCCCTGACCGGTTGAGTTTATCCCCGACGGTAGATTTACCGTCGGTGAGGTACCGAATCCGGAGCCGTTGATGGTCAGGCTCGTACCACTAACCCCAATCATGATGGGGTTGGGATCGAAGCTGGTGATCGTCGGCTTTTGCACTGTGACGGGCTGCTCCGGACCGAACGTCTGAGTCGGACAACTCGGCGGATGCGCCCATTGCAGTTTCGCCAAGGTGCTGCCAGTGGCGGAGCCCACGGCTACCGTGTGCAATGTGCGACTGGGCAATGTGGCAACGGCTGTATCGCTGCTTGCCCAGCCGTAGCCGGAATCCGTGACGTCCACTTGCTCCCCAACGCACGTGTCGTTGGCGTAGATGTAATCGTCGCTGTCAATCCCCGGCGGGCCGCCATATGAGCTGGGGTCTAATACAACAGCATCGTATCCGCAGCACGATCCGCACCCGTAGGCTGCATGGCCATACGTCTTATCGATGACCAGCTTGCCCTCATACAGCTGCCCCACGGTCGCATGGTCCAGGTCGCGCAATTCATACGAACCGGTCATCGTGGCCGGGGGCAGTGTGTGGCCATCGGAGTCCGGGACTTGATCGCGAATGGCCCGCCCTACATCGAGCCACAATTGCTGGCCAGGCGATAGCATCTTTTCCATCCTGTACCTGCTCTTTCCACCATTGTAGAAGAGAGTGACCTCTGGCGTGGTGGCTTCCGAGCCTGCGTTTCCGGTGGTGATGAACGTGTTGTGCGTGGCATCGACGTGCCACATGCCACCGGCCCACAGCCGGCTGAGATCCTCCGAGAACGGCGTCTGCAGCCCGTAGCGGTTGCCCTTGTCGTAGCTGACGGCAACTGCGACTAAATCAGCGCTGCGGCCCATGTAGGCAAGCTTCACAGTGCCCCAGGCCGCGTCGGGCGGTATTTGCCCCGCTTGCTGATAGTCCGCCAGACTGAGGGTCCTTACCTCGCCGGGCGATAGCGTGAAGGCTGGAAGAGTAAATGTTCCGGAGCTCTGGTTGCGCCAATCAACCGTAGCTGATATCTGCGTGGGGCCGAGCCGGCATTGCGAAGGAAGATACGGGGCAGCAGTTGCGTCCCGTTGGGAAATCCCAATCCTTGATCCGGCTGGCTCAGTGCCATCATGGGAGCGCGCAACACGCGGCTCTTGGGCTGGTCGTCCGGCTCACGGTCAAACATTTTCATAATCGCTGCCAGACCTGTGACCTCGTCGAAAACGATCTGCGTGGCGGAAATCAATTCCTTGCCCGGCAGCGATAGGCTGAGGCCACCCGCTCCGCCGATGCCGGACGGTCCAAGCACCTCCCGCAAGTCGATTCGCTTCGTCTCGCCGGGGGCAAGGCTTACTGCGAGGGGGCGATGAGATGCGAAAGCCGAAGAAACGGCCAGCGTGCCGCTTACCGCCTTCTTCAGCGGATTGCTGAGAATCAGATAGTCAGCCGAGCTAGCGGCAGGAAGCCACCACATTCCCTCGATGCCGCCGGAGTTGTAACTCGGTCCAGACTCTTGGCCGTCAAAGTGGAAATCAATCGGCTCACCCTCCCGGCGAACGATGGTTGCAGCAAAGAGGTTATCTGCATAGAGCCCGTCGAAGCGAAATACAGCCGACCCGAAGGAGCCGAGGTAGCTGAGGACTTTAGGGTTGACCTTGGCAAGGCTCCGCAAGTTGAGCGACACAACGTGTTGCGGAGCGACCGTAACTGGCGCAAGCGAGAGTTCCTCCCCGGTGGCTGCTCGGAGCACCGGTGTGATGGTCAGCTCTCGGGAGCGCAGGTTGTTGCGCATTTCCAGATCGGTGTTCCAGCCTGGCTCCAGCGTCCAGTATGCAGTGGAAACCGATTGCGAGGATGGATTCCATTTCGTCGGGCCGACCAATTTTGGCCTCGGCTGGTGCGGCGGCGCGTCCTGAGCGCACAGGAAAGGCGAGCAGAGGAGCAGAAGAGATGCAGCAGCGACTGCGTGAAAGGCCGTGCGGACCATGACCGCCATCCTCCAAAAAAAAGTGTTGGAACCCCGGAATCGGCCCGACGTCGAGGGGCTTTTATGGCAAGAGGAAGTTTATGTCAAGCAGTTTCCGTACAGAGCAAGAAATTTGTTTTATTACGAAAACCGAACAGAGGGGGCTGGGCTGGTCCACCTTTCCCACCTGAGGGGCAGGCAGGCTCTCACCGGGCTTTGGTCCTGGTTCGGCTTTGGGGATGGGGCTTGCGTTGCGCGCTCCCGCGCGAGTGTTATACCGTAAACAGTCCGCTCTCTTTAATTCTTATTCATATCCATGGCCGATCGCAGCGAAGTTCCCACCGACCCTACGTCTCAGGCGTCTAACGTCCTGGCGACCAAAGTTGATCCCACCACGGCGCGGTTCGAGGCCAATATGCGTTTCCTGGCGGACCTCATGTCACAGGTACGCAACGAAAGCGAAAAGATTTGTGAAGGCGGTGGTGGCAAGGCCATCGAAAACCAGCATGCCAAGGGACGCCTCACCGCCCGTGAACGCATTGAATTGTTGGTTGATCCTAAGACTTTCTTCGAATTGGGCGTGTACGCTGCCCATGGCATGTACGAAGAGTGGGGCGGAGCGCCCGCCGCAGGCGTGATCACCGGCCTGGCGCGCATTCACACCCGCATGGTGATGATTATCGCCAACGACGCAACCGTGAAAGCGGGCGCATTCTTTCCCATGACGTCGAAGAAAGTAATCCGCGCCCAGAACATTGCCATCGAGAACCGTATCCCGACCATCTATCTGGTGGATTCCGCCGGAGTTTTCCTGCCCCTGCAGGAAGATGTATTTCCCGACACCGACGACTTTGGCCGAGTCTTCCGCAATAACGCCGTCATGTCGGCCCTGGGCATTCCGCAGACCGCCGCCATTATGGGAATGTGCGTGGCCGGCGGCGGCTACCTGCCGGTGATGTGCGATCACGTTTTGATGACCGATGGCAGCGGACTATTTCTGGCCGGACCTGCGTTGGTGCAAGCGGCCATCGGACAAAAAGTTTCCGCGGAAGATCTCGGCGGCGCGGCCATGCACGCCGCCATCAGCGGCACGGTCGATTTCCGTGAACCCGACGATCCCGCGTGCCTGTCCCGCATTCGCTCGATCGTCGAGAAATGGGGATACCGTCGCCAATCTCCTTGGGACCGCAAGAAGCCCGTCGAGCCCGTACTCGCCGCCGAAGAAATTTATGGCATTTACGATTCCTCACCCGCGCGCCCCTACGACATGAAGGAGATTCTGGCGCGCGTGCTCGATGGCAGCCGCTTCGACGAGTACAAACCGGAATATGGCAAGACACTCATCTGCGGTTACGGACGCATCGGCGGATTTGCCGTGGGCATCGTCGCCAACCAGAAAACGCACGCCCATCAAACCGATCACGAAGGCCGCAAGCGCGTCGAGTTCGGCGGTGTGATCTATACGGAGTCGGCAGAAAAAGCCGCGCGCTTCATCATGGACTGCAATCAGAATCTGATCCCGCTCATTTTCTTCCACGATGTGAACGGTTTCATGGTGGGCCGCGACGCGGAGTGGAGTGGCATCATCAAAGCTGGCGCGAAGATGGTGAATGCGGTGTCGAACTCTGTGGTGCCGAAGATCGCCGTGATCGTGGGAGGATCGTTCGGCGCCGGACATTATGCGATGTGCGGGAAAGCATTCGATCCACGATTCGTATTCGCCTGGCCAACGGCGCGCTACGCTGTCATGAGTGGCGAATCGGCAGCGGGAACTCTGGTTGAGATCAAGGTGAAGCAACTGGAACGCGGCGGCACCAAGCTAGGCGAAGAAGACAAGAAAGAGTTGTACGAATCGGTAAAGCGCACGTATGACGAGCAGACCGATCCGCGCTATGGCGCAGCCAGGTTGTGGATCGACAAAATCATTGATCCCATCGAGACGCGCGACGCGATTACGCAGGCGCTGGAGGCCGCAGCACTGAACCCCGAGGTGGCGGAGTTCAAGGTGGGAGTGCTGCAAACGTGATTCACCACGGAGACACGGAGACACGGAGTAAACTTCTTCATGAACAGCTCACCGAACGGGTCATTGGAGCTGCGATCGAAGTGCATCGTGAACTTGGCCCCGGCCCGATGGAGTCTGCCTATGGAGGGTGCCTTTGCCATGAACTCCATCTCCGGAATCTGAAGTTTGAACGGCAGATGTCATTGCCCGTCCGATACAAAGGCGTCAGTCTCGACTGTGGATATCGGATCGATCTTGTCGTTGAGGATTCGCTGATCCTGGAACTCAAGTGCCTCGAGCATATCCTGCCGGTCTACGAAGCCCAACTCTTGACATATTTGAAACTGACCGGCAAGCGAGTTGGCCTGATCCTGAATTTCAATGTGTCGGTCCTAACCCGTGGCGGAATTATCAGAAAGGTTCTTTGATTTGTAAAATCTCCGTGCCTCCGTGTCTCCGTGGTGAATGAATTTTCAAACTCGGTGAAACTGATCGAATGCCCCCGCGATGCCTGGCAAGGGCTGAAAGGCCTGATTCCGCCTGACATCAAGCGCGCCTACTTGCAGGCCTTGATCAGCGCTGGATTCAAACACATCGATGCAGTCTCGTTCGTTTCGCCCAAGGCCGTGCCGCAGATGGCGGACTCGGAAGAAGTGTTGAAAGAACTCGATCCGCCCGACGACGTGGAGATCATCGGCATCGTGGTCAACGAAAAGGGCGCGCAGCGGGCCATCGATACGCACGCGGTGCACACTCTCGGCTTTCCGTATTCGATCTCCGAAACATTCTTGCGCAAGAATCAGAACCAATCCGCTGAAGACGCGCTCGACGAACTGGAAAAGATCCAGAAAAAAGCCGGCGATGCCGCGCTCGACGTTGTGGTCTACATCTCAATGGCATTCGGCAATCCCTACGGCGGTCTGTGGAATGTAGACGAAGTGATTGAAGCCATCTCGCTCATGGAAGTCGACAATCTGCGAATGATTTCTCTCGCCGACACGGTTGGCATGGCCAGTCCAGAACAAGTCAGCGAACTCGTCGGTGCGGTGATGGCGAGGTACGATTACCTGGAGATCGGAGTCCACCTGCACAGCCGTCCCGGGCATGCGGCGGCGAAGATTCTCGCGGCCTACGACGCCGGCTGCCGACGCTTCGATTCGGCCATCGGCGGGCTGGGCGGATGCCCGTTCGCACAAGATGCACTCGTCGGCAACATTGCGACCGAGAAAGTGATTGAAGCCTTGAAGAAGCGCGGCGCGGAATTGCCGCCGATAAAACCGTTAGACACGCTGCTACGCGCAACCACCGAGATGGGCGCGAGATATTCGAATGCCCTCAGCGACGATTAGTGGTTTCAAAATATGAACTACAAAACGATCCAACTCACTTACGATTCCGGCATCGCCACGATCACGCTGAACCGTTCCGATAAGCGCAACGCCATCAGCTTCGAACTGATTGACGATCTGCTGCGCGCGCTCGAGGAAGTGGAGACATCCGAGGCGATTGTCCTTATCCTAACCGGCGCCGGCAAGGCTTTCTGCTCCGGCATGGACCTGGAAAACTTAAACGCGCTGATCGGCCGGTCAGCCGAACAAAATCTCGAAGATTCCGAAACCATGGTCCGCCTGTTCCGCTCACTTTACGAATTTCCCAAGGTCACGATTGCGGCAGTGAATGGCGCAGCCATCGCGGGTGGCACCGGACTAGCCTTGCTCTGCGACTTCACCCTGGCCGTGCCGGAAGCCAAGTTCGGCTACACCGAAGTGCGCATCGGCTTTGTCCCCGCCATTGTTTCCACTTTCCTGCTGCGCCAGGTAGGCGAAAAGCAGGCGCGCGATCTTTTGCTGACCGGAAGAATTTTCGGTGCGGAAGAAGCGCTCCGAATGGGATTGATCGGTGAAATCGTCGCGTCGGGAAATCTGACGACGCGGTCTCGCGAACTGGCCGCGCTGCTGATCGAAAACAGTCCAGCTTCTTTGCGAGCGACCAAGAAACTGCTCACCGATCATGGCCGCGCCGAACTCGATGCGCAGATCGACGCGGCCGTGCGCGAGAATGCCGCCACCCGCACCACCGCCGACTTCCGCGAGGGCATTGTGTCGTTTCTCGAAAAACGCAAGCCCGTGTGGACTGGGAAGTGAGGAGCGGGAAATGAGTTCGAAGCCACAGGCCGTCAATGAAACCCGGCTGCGCGTGCGCTATGCCGAGACCGATCAAATGGGTGTGGTGTACCATTCCAACCATTTCATCTGGTTCGAAGTGGGACGCGTCGAATTGCTGCGGCAGATGGGCTTTTCTTATCGCGACATGGAGAGCAAAGATGGATGCTTCATCGCCGTGGCCGAGGCCAAGTGCCGCTATCGCGCTCCGGTGCGTTATGACGAAGAAGTCACGGTGCGCACCGAATTATTGAACGTGCGCGACTCGGTGATCCACTTTGGTTATGAGTTGCGCCGCGTAGACGATGGCACTCTGCTCGCCGAAGGGGAGACCACGCACATCGTCACCGACAAAGACATGAAGATTGCCGTGCTGCCGGAAAAGTATTTGCAGGTGTTCCGCGCCGTAGTGGGGAAACCCCAAACCGGTCACTAGAAACTGGAACCCAGAAACAGGAAACTTATTTTGAACGCACTTCACATCAGCGGCAACGACCTCACTCTGGAAGCGGTTCTCGAAGTTGCGGCCCAACGCCGTCCCGTGCTCCTATCCGCCGATGCTCGCACAGCCGTCAATCGCGCGCGCGCCGTTGTCGATGAGATTGTCGCCAACAATAAGCTCGCCTATGCCATCACAACCGGTGTAGGCAAGCTCAGCGATGTGCGCATTGTCGGCGACCAGATTCGCGAATTGCAAATCAACCTGGTGCGCTCGCACGCGGTAGGCGTCGGCGACCCGCTCGCCGCCACCGAGACCCGAGCCATGATGCTTCTGCGCGCCAATTCTCTGGCCAAAGGTTATTCGGGAGTGCGCGCGGTCGTCATCGATACGCTCTGCGAAATGCTGAACCGCGGCGTCATCCCTTATGTGCCCTCGCAGGGCAGTGTGGGCGCAAGCGGCGATCTTGCTCCCCTGGCTCATCTGGCATTGGCCTTGATCGGCGAGGGCGAGTGCATCGACGCTGCTGGCTTGCGCATCTCCAGCAGCGACGCCCTGCAGAGGGCACAGATAAAGCCGATCGTGCTGCAGGCCAAAGAAACCATCTCGCTGATCAATGGGACGCAGGCCATGCTGGCCGTGGGCACCTTGGCGCTGCTGGCTGCGGAAACACTGGTCGATTCCGCCGACGTGCTCGGCGGCCTCTGCTGCGACGCACTGAAAGGCACCGACGCAGCTTTCGACGAGCGTATCCACAAAGCGCGCCCGCACAGCGGACAGATCAAGACGGCCGCGAACCTGCGCAAGATGCTCGAAGGCAGCCAGATTCGCGAATCGCACCGCGAATGCGGCCGTGTGCAGGACGCTTATTCCCTGCGCTGCATTCCGCAGGTGCACGGCGCAGTGCGCGATACGCTGGCGCACTGCCGAGAGGTATTTGAGATCGAGGCGAACTCCGCGGTGGACAATCCTCTGGTCTTCATCACCGACGCGGAGAGTTCCGCAGGCGACGTCGTCTCCGGCGGAAATTTCCACGGCGAACCCCTCGCCTTCGCTCTGGATTTTCTCGGCATCGCTCTGAGCGCTCTCGCGGGAATTAGTGAACGAAGAATCGAGCGCCTGGTGAATCCCGCGCTCAGCGAGGGTTTGCCGCCGTTCCTGGCCCAGGGCGCGGGATTGAATTCCGGTTTTATGATGCCGCAGGTCACGGCCGCGGCGCTGGTCAGCGAGAACAAAGTGCTGGCTCATCCCGCATCGGTGGATTCGATTACTACCTCGGGCAACAAAGAAGACTACGTCTCCATGGGCATGACGGCGGCAAACAAGCTGAAGCGCATCGTCGAAAATACGCGCAACGTGCTGGCCATCGAGGCCATGGCCGTGGCCCAGGCAATCGACTTTCTAGCTCCGTTGAAAACTTCAAAGCGCGGACAGGCCGCACATGCGGCGATCCGCTCGGTTTGTCCCACGATGGAGAAGGACCGCGTGATGTACAAAGATTTCGCGCGCATCGCGGAAATGATCGCAACGGGGAAGATCGCGGAAATTATCCACTAAGAAATCAAACGATTGAACCAGGGCCTCTCTGCATGCTGCGATAGATTGACACAAGATTCAGTCACATCTAGCCAAACGATTTGCCCTCGGGGGCGCCTCCGCTTTAAGGGGACGCGGTGACCTTCGCCGCACTCCCATCTAAGCCCAACTCCGCAGCAATTCCCCGCAGAGCCGCAATGCAAAAAGAAATGTGCTCGTCCAAATCCACGCCCAGAGCGGCAGCGCCGTTCACGATATCATCGCGGTTCACTTTGCGCGCGAAGGCTTTATCTTTCATCCTCTTCCGCACCGACTTCGCATCCACCTCCGCCAGAGATTTCCCCGGCTTGATCAGCGCGACGGCAGTAATAAATCCGGCCAGTTCATCGCAGGCGAACAGACATCTTTCCATCGGTGTTTCGCGCGTCACTCCGCTGTATTCGGCATGCGACATAATCGCTCGACGGATGACTTCGGGCCATCCCCGCTCCTTAAGAATCTCGTTGCCCCGGTACGGATGATCTTCCAGGCTGGGATATTTTTCGTAATCGAAATCGTGAATCAATCCAACGATGCCCCAAAGGTCTTCCTGGGACAATCCGAATTCGGGCAGCCCAAGTTCTGATGGCCCAGGGTTGGAACCGGCCGCAAGTTTATGGGAACATGCCCTCATGCAAGCCTCGACCGCAAGCGCGTGCTTGCGCAAACTTTCCGACTGAGTGAACTCAGCTAGGAGTTCCCATGCTGCCTCTCTCGCTATCATTTCAGGCATGTTACCTAAGATACCTTTTCGGTGCGAATCTTGCGCTATCTATGCATTCGCTAAGTGGCGAATGGATGGCGAATATGTTAAATTTGGGTGATCCAAGGGTAAAAACCGCGTGCGGGAATCGTTTCTTAAGGTTAAGATTCCGTCGTGCCGCCGATCTACCACATTACGCCGATTGCTAACCTTGCGGGGATTATCAATGCAGGCGGGCTGTTCTGTGACCGTGCTGCTAAGAATATCCAGTTTGTGAGTATCGGGCACAAGAACATCAAGGACAGGAGGCTCAGAAAAAAGGTCCCGTGCGGTCCCGGTGGGGTCATTGCCGATTACGTTCCTTTCTATTTCGGGCCACGCTCCCCGATGCTCTTCACGATTAACAAGGGCAACGTCGTAGGTTATACGGGAGGCCAAGCGCCAATCGTTCACTTAGTTTCGTCCACGGAAGCGGTGGACGCCGCAGGGTTAGATTGGGTTTTTACCGAAGGGCACGCCGTCATGGACTATACGGACTTTTTTGATGACTTCGCAGACCTAGGTGAAATTGACTGGCCTTTGATGGGCGCAAGATATTGGCATGATATGGATGCAGACGGGGACCGATGTCGCCGCCGTCAAGCTGAATTTTTGGTCCACAATTTTTTCCCCTGGAAGCTGTTTTCGGAAATAGGCGTATACAATGCTGCCATCGCACAACAGGCAAACCAAATTGTGGTGGGCAAGAACATTCCTGTTTCAATTAAAGGAGCTTGGTACTACTGAATGATCTTCCGCGCGGATGGGGATCTTCTAGCAACGGATGCGGAGGCACTCGTTAACACGGTGAACACCGTCGGCGTAATGGGTAAAGGGATAGCTCTGCAATTCAAGCTAGCCTTCCCCGACAATTACGCCGCGTATGAAGCGGCATGCAAACACGAAGAGGTGCGGATTGGCAAAATGTTCGTATTCCATCGTGCGAATAATCCACGAATCATAATCAATTTCCCTACAAAGAGGCACTGGAAGGGAAAGTCAAAAATCGAGGACATCAAGTCCGGACTCAAAGCCCTGATTGAAGTAGTTAGGAAGGAACGCATCAAGTCAATCGCTGTGCCTCCGCTCGGGTGTGGCAATGGCGGATTGGATTGGGGGGATGTCCGGCCCTTGATTACACAAGCCTTCTCCGAACTACCCGACGTGAATGTGCAATTGTTCTACCCCGACGGTGCTCCGAAGGCGGTAGAAATGAAGATTGCTACAAAGCGGCCCAATATGACGCCTGGACGGGCGGTAATCTTGGAGGTACTGAGCCGTTACGTGCTTCCCGAATATCGTTTGACCCTTTTGGAAATTCAAAAACTAGCCTACTTCATGCAAGAGGCTGGAGAACCGTTGCGATTTAAGTTTGAGAAACAGCAATATGGCCCTTACGCAGA
Source organism: Acidobacteriaceae bacterium (assembly GCA_003131635.1). Lineage (GTDB taxonomy): Bacteria > Acidobacteriota > Terriglobia > Terriglobales > Acidobacteriaceae > Sulfotelmatobacter. The sequence goes on along the minus strand of PKVZ01000085.1, from coordinate 7,718 downwards.
AAATCTCCATCACGTCTTGCAAACGATAGAGGGGCATTTTGTCCGAGGCTATGGGGACCGGAGCCGCGATGTTTCGCTTGTGCTATACCCCGATGCAGTGAAGGAAGCGGAAAACTTTCTTGCCAATGAAGCCGACACACAGCAACGGCTTGCCCGCGTCACGTCATTGATTGAGGGGTATGAGACACCCTATGGTTTGGAATTGTTGTCCACTGTTCATTGGGTGGTAATGCACGATTCCGCTACCGAGGGGCGAGAAAAGCCGGATAACGTAACAACAGCCGTCCACTCTTGGAACGAGCATAAGCGCAAGACTTTCACCAAGCAGCGTATTGAATCCGCTTGGCAGCGGCTAAGAGCGGAGGGGTGGTTTCAATAGCAGCCCAAAGTTTGTGCTAATTTGTGCTACGGCCCTGGGCATCCTGCATTTGTTGCACTTCTGGCACATCGTAGAATCAATAACTTCCCTGTTTACAACGTCGCCCCGAACTCAGTTAGTAAACACCACGCGGACTCACGATTAATCATGCTTTGCCTTGCCTGGAGCGGGATTTCACCGTCTACTTCCGGCTTTTGCCGGCAAAGTATACGGCTTTATGCATTTTAACCTTGACTTCCACAGGCTTCATACCGCAGATTGTCTCTGCAGTCGGAACCTCTTCCCCCGTTGTTAGGTTCGATTGTTAGTAAGGAGTAGCCGGCTCTGGCACTCCCACAACCCGATGGCCACGACTCTTGCCCCAGTAGATTCTAGGGAAGTCGTCCGTTGCGATCATTGCCTGTTGGTTCAATTCCGTACGGTCAACAATAACTGCCGACGCTGCCACTCGTCCCTGGACGAGGAACCCGAGCCTGAGCCCGTGGTGCTGGCGCCGCCGGTAATGATGCCCGTGCCCGGCATGGGCCGCGGACACCTTAACCTGGCGACCTCCATCCGCTCACTTCGATTACGCAGCGGCTTGAGCCAGCGCCAACTGGCAGGACGCATGTCCGTGCCGCGAACCTACGTTTCCAAAATCGAGAACGAAAAAGCCACGCCCACGCTGTCTTCCCTGGAGCGGCTGGCGCGAGCTTTGGAGGTGACCGTGCCCGAACTGCTGAGCGGCGGCGAAAAGAGCCGTCAGGACGAAATCAGCGAACTCGTCAAAGACCAGTTCATCGCGGAGATGCTGCCCTTCGTTTCGCAACTGAACGGAATGCAGATGTCGAGCATCCTAACCCAGGTGCGGGATTTGACGATTCGACCGCGACGGACCGCGTAAGCGAAGAGACTTGCAGATTTAATGTGGGGACAGCCGCCCCCGGCTGTCCGCCGCGCGAAGCGCGGCTGTTCTTGACTTTATCCGGGCAACCAGCCAACTCGCAGCCGGGACCGATCTTGGTCCCGGCTTTTTTGCTCGCTCCATCAGAGTATTGATTACTTGCCATCCTTCGGCGCCGCAATGCCCAGAAAAACCAGAACAGCGCGATTCAGTCGCACCATATCTTCGTCGGCGAGGCGGCCTATGTTCGCGCCGAGCCTTGCTTTCGGAACGGTCGTAATCTTATCCACCATCAAGCGACAACGAGAGCGCAGCCCATTGCTTTCGGTCGGCTCTACCTGAAGGCGAAACAACGGAGCATCGGTGGGGTCGGTCGTAAATGCGCAGATGGTGGCCGAATCTGTCTTAGAGAAACGGTCGTCCTGGAGAATTACCGCTGGCCGTGGCTTTCCGGCGTAATCCTTGCCGCCCGCAACGGTCCAAATTTCGCCGCGCCTCATCTGGACGTATCTGACGCGCCACTCCAATCAGAGACCGCATCGATGAAATTTTGATCGTCCCGCGCGTGGGGGCTATTGGCCACGGAGAGGGATTGCCGCTGCGCCTCTTTTGCGAAAGCGGGGGAACGCATGTCCGGAACCCAAATTTGGATTGGCCGCAGACCCTGCTGGCGCAGCCGTTTGCGATGCGCCCGGACCTTTTCCCGCGATGGCTTGGAGTGAGTTCGTAGTGGCATCTTAATCGCCTCTGGTTACATGTAACTTACCACGGAGCGATTCAAAAAACAGTCCGCGAGCTCGTTTCAGAATGGCACAACCTTCATCGAACGCACCCGCGAGCCGCGTGAATCCCGACAATATCGACCAACATCTATCCAGCATGTACCTGGAAGAGATTGGAAACGCTTTTCCCGAGTTGTCCGCCGGGGCGACGCCCGCCTCGACAGTTTCACATGCCGATGATTCCCTGCTTGACGCCTACTCGCGCGCCGTCACGGGCGCGGTTGATCGCGTCAGCCCATCCGTAGTGAACATCGAAGTTCATCAATCCGCCGGACGCGCCCGCTCCGGCGAACCGCGCGAACGCCGCGGCGGAGGCTCCGGGTTCGTCTTCACTCCCGACGGCTTAATCCTCACCAACAGCCACGTAGTTCACGACGCCCGCCGCATCGAAGTCACTCTGACGGACGGCCGCCGCATGCCCGCAACCGCCATTGGCGACGACCCCGCGAGCGATCTCGCCGTGATTCGAATCGACAACGCGCGGGTCGATGAACCGGGCCTAACCGCCGCCGCTCTCGGCGACTCCCAGCAGCTGCGCGTAGGACAACTCGTGATTGCCATCGGCGCTCCCTACGGATTTCAATCCACCGTAACGGCTGGCGTGGTCAGCGCGCTGGGACGTTCCCTGCGCTCCTACTCCGGACGCCTGATCGACGACGTCATCCAAACCGACGCCGCCCTCAACCCCGGCAACTCCGGCGGGCCGCTGGTCGATTCCGCAGGACGCGTGGTCGGCGTAAACACCGCGACCATTTTGCCGGCGCAGGGAATTTGTTTTGCCATCGGCATCAACACGGCAAAGTTCGTGGCCAGCCGCCTGCTGCGCGATGGACGCATCCGCCGCAGCTACATCGGCGTCTCGGCGCAAACTGTGCCGATCCATCGCCGCGTGGTGCGTTTCTATGATCTGCCGAAAGAAACAGGAGTAGTCGCATTGTCGGTGGAGGAGAAGAGTCCGGCGAAGCGCGCGGGCGTGCGCGAAGGCGATGTAATCGTCGCCCTGGAAGGCCATCCGGTGGCCGGTGTGGACGACCTGCACCGCGTATTGACTGACGTTCGTGTCGGCGCGAGCTGCTCGCTGACAGTGCTGCGGTATACGGAGAAGATCGAGTTGAAGATCGTGCCGGAGGAAGCGGCGGCTTAGAGCTAAGGTTCATCTTTGTCTTGTGTCTTGTCCGCCCTGTTTGCCCACCGTTATGACCCGGCTGGGGGAAATGGCTGTTCTACCATCTGTGCCCTGGGATACCCTCCCCCCTCCTGCCGTTTTGGAATCATCGTCTTAGCGCCGAAATGGCAATTGATCAAAGGGCTGCAATAGCTTACGGGCAACATCTTGAGCCTAAGGGAGTTGCCTCCGTGCTCGACGGGCTATAGCGTGCTTCCAGAGTGCGCCCGCAATCATCATGGGCTGATTGCGGATAGAGGGCAAGGTTAGATGTCACGTGCGGGGTGTGGATTTTGGGCGCTGTGGTTCCGGAAGTCAAGAGCCGAGCCGGACGCTTCAGTGGAATCCCACTGTTCAAAAGGACGGAGGGGGCACTCGCGCTGAAAAGAAGTGGAAGGGTAGGATGGCAGAGGGTAGGATTATGGGTGTGAGAGCGCGATCCGCAAGCCCGAACTATGTCGTTGGGAAAATTGTCGCGCACGTTAACCGCAAGGCGTGGTGGCACGTGCCTCCGCATGACCCGATGGCTTACAGCAAGCGAGGAAAATTTTTCGCGTCCAGCTTCAGCGAAGCCGAGTTCTACGGCCGACCACTCGATGACCCCCAACGTGTTGTAATTGCCAGACCCCTCGTTGGCGACGAGCAGGCACTTGCGAAAGTCCTCGGCATACCGCCGCAGCATGACGGTATGAGCTTAGAGGAAATCGCTGCTCATGATGTGCTTTGGAGAAACGCCGCGCTGGCGAAAGGCTTTGATTCTATCGTATTGATGACACCGAAGGCGTTTGCCGGCCTCACGAGCGATGGTAAGCTACCCCGCAGTTTGGAACTTAATGTCCTGTTGTGATGCACCACTTAACCTAATTGTATTCGGCGACATGGCGCTATAGAATCACGCTCGCCAAGGAAAGCCGATGCTACAAGACGCTGTTGCGGTTTATCTCGGTCCGCTGCTAACCGATCCTTCCCGCATCAAGAGAGAAGCGGTGCGCAGGCGCAAGCCATTTGACGAAAAGTCTGTCTCCCTCGATGACATTCCCGACCACGAGGCCAAGGGCTGGCAGGTCGATCGGAAGCTCAAACGAAAAACAAAGGTCAAGCGTGAGAAAGAAATTGACGAGCGGCTAGAAAACAGGTTCTGGATGCTCCTTTTTAAGCTGGGTTATCCCGAGCTAAGTGACGGCCGAGCCTTCACAATCTTGATCGAGCGGAAGGGTGCCGAGCCGTTGCGCAAGCAGGTTGACGTCTTCGGCAAAGACGATGAAACCGTGGTCGTGGCGGAATGCAAAGCATGCGCAAAGCTGACAAGGCGCACGCTTCAGAAGGACATTGAGGAATTTGCCAATCTTAAGGGACCGATTTCGAGCGCCGTCCGCAGCCACTACGGTACCGCTGTGAAGCTGAAGATTATCTGGCTGTTTGTCACTGAGAATGTTATCTGGTCGACCCCCGACAAACAGCGAGCGTTGGGCGAGAACATTCAAATCATTACGGAGAGGGAACTCCGCTACTATGCACAAATCGCCGAGCATCTGGGCAAGGCGGCTCGCTATCAGTTTCTCGCAGAATTCCTCAAGGATCAGCCAATACCTGAACTGAAAGGGAAAACTGTTCCTGCAACCAAGGGCAAGTTGGGCGGGAAGCCATTCTATTGCTTCGTAACAACGCCCCGCCACCTACTAAAAATATCGTTCGTCAACCATCGGTCGCTGAACGACCCCGAAGGTGCGCCGACTTACCAGCGCCTGGTGAGCCGCTCGCGCCTGCGAGACATTGGTGAATTCATCAGGAATGGCGGTTATTTTCCCAACAACCTCATCATTAACTTCACTCGTCCCGTACGGTTTGACAAGATCGTCCAAAACGATGGCGAAGCGGTCGTCTTTGGGCAGCTTTACCTGCCGGATCGATATCGGTCGGCCTGGATTATCGACGGCCAGCATCGCCTCTACGGATTTTCACCCATTGACGACAAGTACCTCGACCAGAATGTGATTGTCGTTGCCTTCGAGATGTTGCCGAAGGCAGAAGAGGCCAAACTTTTCGTTACCATCAATCACGAACAGAAGTCGGTCCCCAAGCATCTTCTCGACGATCTAGAGGGCGAGCTCAAATGGGGTTCCGCAGTGCCGAGCGAGCGCATCGGCGCGATTGGCTCACGGCTCATAACTTACCTAAACACTGATGTTGGTGAGCCCTTCTACAACCGGATCACCCAACAAGGCATGCCTTCAACTAGCAAGACCTGCTTGACGATTCCCGCCCTGAAAGACGCATTCCGGCGCTCGGGGCTTCTCGGTCGCATCGTCCTGAATAACTACGAGCTCGGCGCCCTCTGTGGGCGCACGGACTCCGAGACGCTGGATCGCGCGAGATCAGCGATAAACCATTACTTTGTTTTCGTGCGAGACGCGAATCTAGCCGAGTGGGAGAGCGGGCGCGATGGCAACCTCTGCACGAACGTCGCGGTTCAGGCGTACATCATGCTGCTCGGCTCACTTGTGAAGTACTGGGAGCCGAACACCGCCGCCGATGCGCGCGAAATGACCGTCGAAGACATAATGATCGATATCGAGGAGTACCTGAAGCCGCTCATTGATCTCCTTGAGTCAAGCAGTCCCGCCCAACTAAAAACGGCGTTCCAGGTGCCCTTCGGTTCAGGTGGACCGCGCGAGTACTACTTCCGCCTGTGCGAGATCATCAAGACCAAGTATTCGGATTTCAAGCCAGAGGGCATGGAAGAGTGGGAGCAGGAGCAGTCGGAGGAAAAGATTCAAGAAGCCGACATGAAGCTCAAGGAAATCGTCTCCGAAATGCGAAAGTACATCTTCGATGTGTTTCGGGCCGTCCACGGAGAGGACTTCTATTGGGACAAAGGAATTACCGACAAGGCGGTCAAAACCGCGGCGTACGCGAAGTCGCTTGACTCCGAGGAGCGCCTGCCTCTTGAGACGTACCTCGAAATCGTAGAAATGAAGAAAGTCGTGGAGAATCGCAACAACTGGCACTTATTCAAAGGGGTTTTCAATATTCCAGAACCCGGCGAGAAGGGACTCGCAAAGAATCTCAAGTGGATGGAGCGGATTAACGAGCTCAGGCGAATACCAGGTCACCCTGCGAGAGAGAGGAAGTACAAGGTCGAGGATTTCCAGTACACCGACTTTATCTATGATGAGCTGATGAAGAGAATCAAAGAGGCACAAGCGAATCCTGTCCTAGAAGGATCGCCCCTACCCGAGGACGAAGATGCTTGATCCATTCCTCAAATGGCCCGGCGGTAAGAGATGGCTTGTGCGTCAGTGCGGGCCCATGTTCCCGCTGCAATATCGGCGATATCTGGAGCCATTCCTGGGGGGAGGGGCTGTGTTCTTTCACCTCGCGCCGCAGCGTGCAGTTCTCTCCGACACCAACATCGACCTTGTCAATGCATACCAGTGTCTCAAGAAGCATGTAAAGGTAATTGAGAAGCGCCTCTTGGACCTTCAGCACAAACACAGCAAGACGCTCTACTATCGCATTCGGGCAACGCGTCCCACTGGCGCGATTGAACAGGCGGTGCGCTTCCTGTATCTCAACAGGACGTGTTTCAACGGAATCTACAGGGTCAATCTCCGGGGTGAATTCAACGTCCCGATTGGCACTAAAAACCTTGTTGCATATCCTGAGGGGTATCTGCAAGGAATCGCAACCTGCCTTCGTCATGCATCAATCCGCATTGCCGATTTTGAAGAAACTATCGACGAGGCAGCGGCGGGTGATTTTGTCTTTGTCGACCCCCCGTACACAGTCATGCACAACAATAACAACTTCGTAAAATATAACGCCAACCTGTTTTCTTGGGCTGACCAGCGAAGGCTCGTGTCAGCAGTTAAGAGAGCCGCCCGACGTGGTGCAGCAGTCATGATCTCGAATGCCGATCACCAAAGCGTGCGTGAGTTGTATAGCGACTTTGGCACTCATCATCGTGTCAATCGCGCAAGCGTTCTCGCCGCCGATTTCCTCCACCGCCGGAAGACGACCGAATTGCTAATCACGAGCTATCAACTGCGGCATAGCGAGTACCTAGATCGCCCAACATTGCAAGCCCCTTCCCCACTGTGTTAGCTTCGAGAATCGGAAGGGGATAAGCCTTGCAGGCAAAGATTCCCGCCGGTCTGGATCGCA
>PKVZ01000085.1:0-291 GCA_003131635.1 Acidobacteriaceae bacterium | reverse complement strand
GCCCCAAGAGTGAAGTCGATTTTCTAATGCGCCTGCTTAGCCGCTACCTGAAGGCGGAAGTCCCCACGCTGAACAAAAATAATGTTCGCCTGGAATACATCGGCCGCCAGCACGAACTCCCCGAAGATGTGCAAGAGCGCATGGAGTGGGCCCGCGCCAGCACGGAGAAAAATACCGGCACCATTCTCACGCTGGCCTTGAACTACAGTGCCCGCAGCGAACTCGTCGACGCGTTCCGCTCCATGGTCAACGCCGCTTCGCAAAACGGCGGCCTCGAGCACCTGCGCATCG
>PKVZ01000174.1:2864-22275 GCA_003131635.1 Acidobacteriaceae bacterium | reverse complement strand
TTCACGGGATGTTCGCGCGATCCCAACGTGCGCAAACAAAAATTCCTGGAGAGTGGCGACCGTTACTTCTCCCAGGGCAAGTACCGCGAAGCCGCCATTCAGTATTCCAATGCGCTGCAGATCGACTCCCGCTTCGCCCGTGCCCATTACCAGCTCGGGCAAACTTATCTCAAGCTCGGCGACGGTTCCCGCGCTTTTCAAGAGCTTTCGCGCTCCGTGGACCTGGCTCCTGACAACTATCGCGCCCACATCGACCTGGCCAATCTCTTGGTCACGGCGCGCAATCCCGATGGCTCTCCCAATGCAGACTACATGAAGCAGGCCCGCGTTCACCTCGATCTCCTCCACGAAAAGCAGCCGGAGAATCCGGAAGTCTTTGAGGCCTGGGCCGACTACTACTCCGCTCAGAACAATGTAGGCGCGGCTCTGCAGGAGATGCAGAAAGCAATCGCCGCCGACCCCAACCGATCGGAGTCTTACCTGAATCTGGCTCTGCTGCAACTTCGTTCCAACCTGCCGGATCAAGCCGAGGCCAATTTCAAAAAAGCCGCCGTCCTTGATTCCAAGGCGATGAATGCCCAACTGGCTCTCGGAGGCTTCTACCAGTCGCGCAACCGCATGCCTGAAGCCGAACAGCAATTCAAGCATGCCATCGAACTCGCTCCCAAGGATCCCGCCCCGCGCGAAGCCCTGGTGCGGCTGTACATGGCGGAAGGCAAGAAAGCCGACGCGGAGGCGTTCTTGAAGCAGGCTAAGATCGACCTCTCGGATGTTCCCGAAGGCTACCGCTTGCTGGGCGATTTTTATTTCGCCAATGGCGATCTGGATAAGGCCACGGCGGAATACGCCTCGCTGTACAGCGATCATCCCAAGAACGCTCAGGTCAAACGAAACTACATTCAGCTTTTGATTTTGAAAAACCGTCTCGATGAAGCCGCCAAGCTGAACGATGAACTTCTGAAAGCCAATGCGCACGATGTGGACGCACTGGTGTATCGCGGCCAGATCCAGCTTCGCCGGAACGACGCTACCGGCGCAGTGGAAGCGTTGCAGAAGGCGCTCAAGGACGATCCCAACAATGCCGTCGCCCACTTTCAGCTGGGTGCCGCCTTTGACATGCAGCACAACGACGCCCGGGCGGAATCGGAGTGGCGTGACGCGGTGCGGTTGCGTCCCGACCTCACGGATGCGCAACGCGCTTTAGCCGCGCTCGAGCTGCGCCGCGGCGACCTCGACGCGCTCACCCAAACCGCGCAGCAAATCATCAGCAGTGCCCCGCAAGCCCCCGATGGCTACCTGATGCGCGCTCTGGCGGAGATGAATCGCCAGAAATATTCCGACGCGCAACAAGACCTCACCAAAGCCATGGGCATGGCTCCGGGAAGCCCGGCGCCCTTCGTGCAAATGGGCAACCTGCATCAGTTGCAGAAGCAGTACCTGGAGGCGATCAAGTTTTATCGGCAGGCGCTGGATAAAGATGCGGCCTCCACCGATGCGCTGCAAGGGATCATGAATGTCTACCTGCTGCAAAAGCAGCCCGATCAGGCAATCGCCGCGGCGAGCGCGCAAATCGCCAAGTCACCCAGCACGGGCGGCTTCTACGATCTGTTGGGCACGGCCCTGTTTCAGAACAAGAAAGATTTTAGCGGCGCCGAAGCCGCCTTCCGCAAGGCCATCGAACTCGACAAGAATAATTCCGACGCGCTTCTGAAGCTGGGCGAGGTGCAGGCTGCGCAAGGCTCGGTCAGCCAGGCTCTAGCCTTGTATCAGCAATCGATTAAAGATCACCCGCGCGACATTGCGTTCTACATTCTTGCCGGCGAAATGTATGAATCGCAAAGCGAGTGGAATAACGCCAAGGCCATGTACCAAAAAGCGCTGGAAATTCAGCCCGATAATCCGCTGGCCTCAAACAATCTGGCATACGTGATGCTGCAGCAGGGCGGCAATGTGGACGTGGCATTGGCCATGGCGCAGACCGCGCGCCGCGGCATGCCCGACTCCTCAAATGCGGCCGACACTTTGGGCTGGGCTTATTTCCAGAAGGGCGTGTATCAGTCCGCCATCGATATGTTTCAGGAATCGTTGCGGCTCAATGAGAAGCGCGGCGCGGCCGACGATCCGACCGTCCACTATCATCTGGGACTGGCTTATCAGAAAGTGAACCAGCCGGCGCAGGCGCGCCAGCAACTGGAACGCGCATTGAAGATCAATCCCAATAACAGCGAGGCACGCAAGGCGCTGTCAGAACTGCGAGGATAGATTCTCCTCTGGCTGTTTCGCATGAAGCCCTCAGAGGAAGCCCGCAGATCTCCGCCTGCGCACAGCGTTGACCGCCTCAAACTTCGTGCCCAGTTGTAGATTCTCCTATCGTCCGGATGGCGAAGCACAAGGGAAATTATCTTACTGAAACGATTCCATAGAAATTAATTGCGCCTCTGTGTACCTTGGAGAGCAAAGCGAACTCTATTGCCTAAACCGGATTGCAGATTCCTCCCGCTTGTTGAGAATTATTACAGCGCAATCCGGTCGGCTTGCAGGCGAAGGTGGTTTTCCAGATGGAGACAGCGAAACAGCAGACGGGGAATGAGGGATAGAGTCAGCGTCTATGGAAAGGTCATTAATCTGGATCGAGGGCGATGCCACCGGCTGGGCCTGCTCGAATTGTCGCTGGAGATTTGCCGTGCCTACGCTGCTAAGCGGTCAAGAGGCTATGGCTGCCTACGATCGTTTAGCCGCCGCGAAGTTTCGTGAGCATAAGTGCGAGGCTGAAATCGTCGTTCCCGCGGCCAAGCCAACCATCAAAAGGAATGTGGACCACACCTTCATGGAGCGGGCCCGCACGCTCGTCATGCGAGGCTATAAGCCGAAGGATGCCGCGGAACTGGTACTGCAAGAAATGGCGATGGAATCGGGTAACGATCCAAAGGTCGTGGATAAAGCGCATATCGACGCCGAGGATTTCCTGCGGAGAATTCGCCAGGGTCTGATTTAGGCTTCGATCCGATCTAGCCTTGAATAGAGATCCAAAAGAAAACCCGCCGCGGGTGCGGCGGGCGGTTCAGACAGAAAAAAATGATTTAGCCGAGGTTGATCTTGCGCCGGATAACGCCGGCCAGACCGAGCAGGCCAGTTCCGAGCAAGCCCAGCGAACCAGGCTCCGGAACCACTACGGTAGTATCCCCGCTGGAAATTCGGGTGCTGCCGTTGAAGTAGCCTTTGCCGGTGTTGATGGTTAATTGCACGGTAACGCCGTTGGTGTAGTAGCCGGTGCCCAACGAACCTGTAAGTGCACCGGTTAAGGTGTAGTTATGGGTTCCGTTTGCCAGGGTAACTAGCGTCCAGGTGGCGCTGCTGAAAGTGCCCGAGAAAAGGACACCGCTCGGCACACCATTGGTGCCATTGCCGGTGATGGTAAAGCTTCCGCCGGGAGCGAAGGTGCCGCCCATCTGTAGCGATCCACCGCTTTCCAGCGCGCCGGTGGTAAAGGCGACGCTGCCAAGGTTGGATCCGGTAATGAGTCCACTTCCCTCATAACCATTGACGGCGATCAGAGTCGAGCCCGTCAGCGAGAGTCCGCTGGTGGTTCCCGCCAAGGTACCGCCGCTGTTGCTGAAATCCACGCTGTTGCCCGCAAAGGCTGCCATTGGCAGGGCCAGTGCCAGGGCGAGCAACCAAAGAATCTTCTTCATTTGTAATTCTCCTAGGAACGTTCCGTCGCCGAATTGTCTTTGGGGGAAGACACGCGGCCTGTACCTGGTGGCGCTAAGGCACTTGTCTTGGATGGAGCATCCCTCATGCCAAAGGATCATCCTCTTTATGTGTCAGCGTATCAATAGCTTAAACAAGTTATGCGGGCCGTTAGCGAAGTCCAGGTGAAAATGTCTGCGCACTTTGAGCGCTGCGGTGTCGCGATTGTGGCAATACGACTCCGCTCAGGCTTGGTCCGAGAACGGGCTTGGGAAGCGGCATTTGCGGGAGTCGACGCCTGTCAATCGGCGGCGGCGCTGTCATTCGGCGCGTCCCCGGCTTGCGGGCGGCGAGCGGCGCGGTTGGAAGGCAGGCCGGCGTCGCGGATCTTATAAAGCAATGCTCGATAGCTGATGTTCAAAGCACGAGCCGCCTGCTTGCGATTCCAGTGATGATGCTGCAACACCTTGAGAATGATCTTGCGCTCCAATTCATGAACCGCCTGGCGAGTAATTTTCTTCAGTGAGATGGGTCCGTCCACGTTAATGTCGGCGCTGAAAAAATCTGGCTGGTGCGGCCGCAGGTCGCTGGAGATGGCCTCCTCGGTACCGAGGATGACGTAGCGCTTGATCAGATTTTCCAGCTCGCGAACGTTGCCCGGCCAGTGATACTTGCACAGGGCATTCATCAACTCAGTGGAGAGGGGTTTGGCGCGGGAGTTGAATTTCCGGTTATAGCATTCCAGGAAAAAAGCAACCAGATCCGGCAAATCGGAGATACGGTCGCGCAGCGGCGGCATGTGCAGATTGACGACATTGATGCGATAGAACAGATCGGCGCGGAAGGCGCCATTGGCGATCTCTTCTTCCAGTTTTCGATTGGTGGCGCAAACCACGCGCACTTCCACTTTCTTGTCTTCCTGCGCACCAATGCGGCAGAACTGGCCATCCTGCAACAGTTGCAGCAGCTTCGACTGCAAACTCATGTCAAGTTCTGAGATCTCGTCGAGGAACAGCGTGCCGCGATGCGCCATTTCCACGCGTCCAGGCTTCGTGCCGAAGGCGCCCGTGAAGGCTCCCTTTTCGTAACCGAAGAGTTCGCTCTCCAGCAGCGTCCCGGGAATGGCGGGACAATTCACCTTCACCCAGGGACCGCTCTTCCAGGGCGAAGCAGCGTGAATCATGCGCGCAATGATGTCTTTGCCTGTGCCACTCTCCCCCTGAATGAGGACGGGGACATTTGCGCCCGCAATTTTGGCGAGCCGCTCGCGCAAAGCCCGCATGGCTTCGGTAACCCCGAATACGATCGCCTCGGGAGGCGTTTCCCCCAAGGGCTGGACCAGGGAACTGACTGAGTTCGAAGTGCTCATAAGGCTTTATCGGCTCGGCGGGGGGCAAGCTCTCATGCAGCGTGCATCCGGAGAACCAAACGCGGGGGAGCCGGACAGTCCATGTTGAGGTTAGTGTATCTGATTGATGAAAAGCAACTTACTAAAGGCTAACGACCGGCGCAGCCAGTAATCAATAGGATGCGCCCCCGCCTTAGGCGGAGCACTCCATCAGAGAAAAAACCTTCACAGGAGAGAAAAGATTTTCACACCAGCGACGGGTGTTTCCTTCGCGACACCTTGACCTTGGTACGAGACTCAACCAGTGGCCGCACGAACTTCAGCCCGACTAAGTTGTAGGTCTCGGAATGCTCACTACGAAGCACTTTGGCGCGCAGGGTGCGTGCCGCCTTTGGCAGCGCGGCCAAGGCGGCCAGGGGAGCGCTGGGAATCTCCAGCGAAATCTCAACCGACGCAGGAAGGGACCGCCGAACCGCAACCAGCATGCCCCCAGCAGAGACGTTCAGGGCGGTGGCAAACTCCAGGAATTCCTTGTCCTGCTCAAGCCGGCTTCTGACAAATACGGGGATGGCCAAAGGTAGACGCGGCCATCGCCGACGCTCTACCGCTGCAGTCTTTGGGTTCACGCACACCCTTTCCCAGACGATTTGACACGCGAACTTAAGCACCTTACGTGCCAAATCCGGAGTTAGGCTTAGAATTCACTAACCAGGCCCTCCGAAACCGGCAAATACCACGCTGATTCAGCCGCCAGAACTTAAATGGACCCCCCAAAGGGCTGTCTTTCCATTATCTTCCAAGCCCGTCTTGCCTGCCCCTCGCGGATCGTGGAAAACGGAATGCACGGTCCCCGGAGTGCAAGGTTTTGCTACACTTGGGTAATCCGGTTGCATTTTTCATTGACAAGGAAAAGTAACCTGGCATACGATTTTGTTACGGCATTCTTCCTTAAACAGTCGAGTGCATCCCCCCTTTCTGTGCTAGATCGCCTTACTCCTTATGGCTACCGTGCAGAAGAACATGTGTGTTCCAGCGCCTGACAAAGGAACCGCCGTTGGCGCCGTTTCCCCGGGTCCAGCAGCGGGGATGCCCAGCCCGGCTGATCTTCCCCAGGCATACTCCGAACTGCAACAGCGTTTCCAGCGCACCACGAACGCCTTGGGCTCCGCCGCCCATGATTTGAAGACCCCACTCTCGATTCTCAACGGCTACGTCGAACTGCTGCAGAGCGAGAAGCTGGGACCTTTGAGCGAGCGTCAGCGGGAAGTCTTGCGCGACATGCAGGCCAGCGGCAAGCGCCTGCAACAGTTCATTCAGGATTTCCTCACCTACAGCGCCCTCGAAACCGGCGGCCTGAAAATGCATTACGCGACGGGCAACATCAACCAGTGCCTCTCCGATGTTTGCCGCTTGTGGTCGACTCGCTTTCAGGAAAAGGGATTGGCTCTTTACTTCCTGGCGAATGACAAGTTGCCGGAGTTTCCCCTGGATTCTCCCAAGCTGGAGCGCGTGATCTCCAACCTGCTGGAAAACTCCTTCAAGTTTATTCCTCAGGGCGGGACGGTTTGGTTGCACGCCGAACCCAACATGTGGGAGCGCCGTGCCACCGCTCAACCTGCCTCCGCAGGCGAACGCCGCCGGCAAACCAATTCGCAACCCAATTCGGTGAAGGTCAGCGTATCCGACACCGGTCCGGGAATTCCGGCGGAGTTTCATCAGGAAGTCTTCGATGACTTCTTCCGCCTGCCGAGCAACGAAAATCAGGACGGAATGGGCCTGGGCCTCTCCATCGTCCGCCGCCTGGTTCAGAGTATGGGTGGAAAAGTCTGGGTGGAAAGCGATGCCAGCTCAGGCTGCAAATTTTCATTCCTTATTCCCTTCAATCCCTCCTCCAATCCCGCTGGCAAAGGAAAGAATCGGTGAGCGAAACCGCGAAGATTCTTCTGGTGGATGACGAACCGGCCATGCTCCGTTACATCCGGACATTGCTCGAGGTCGATGACTACAAAGTTGAGACCGCGTCCACCGGGGAAGAGGCTCTGCAGCGACTTGACAAAGGCATGGAGCCAGACCTCGTGCTCCTCGATGTGCTGATGCCTGGAATCGACGGCCTGGAGACGCTGGAACAAATCCGCCACAAGCGTCCCGGGACTAAAGTAGTCATGCTTTCCTGCGTAAACGATACCAAGAAGGTCGTGCAGGCCATGCGCTTGGGAGCGCACGACTACCTTACCAAGCCTTTTCAAAAGGCGGAACTGGATGCGGTAATCGACCAGTGTCTTGGTCAGGGCAAAACCCCGCCCGGAGGCGAAGTCGAGGAAGTCGCCGACGATGTCTTCTTTATCGCAGCCAGCCCGGCGATGCGCAAGATTCGCTCGCAAGCCGCGCTAGTGGCGCATGTGGATATTCCAGTGTTGCTGCTCGGCGAAAGTGGCACCGGTAAAGAAGTGCTGGCGCGCCTCATCCACAAGCTCTCAGCCCGCGCCCATCGTACATTCCTGAAAGTGAATTGCGCAGCTGTTCCTGCCGACCTGCTGGAAAGCGAATTATTCGGCTACGAGCCCGGCGCCTTTACCGGAGCCACTCACGCCAAGCCCGGCAAGTTCGAACTGTGCAACAAGGGCACGATCCTGCTCGATGAAATTGGCGAGATGCCGCCCGCCCTGCAGGCCAAACTGCTGCACGTTCTACAGGACCAGCAATTCTCGCGCTTGGGCAGTCGCTCCATCATCAAGGTCGACGTCCGCATCTTGGCAGCTACCAACATTGACATCCCTCAGGCTCTGGCCACCAAGCGGCTGCGCGAAGATCTTTACTACCGCCTGAATGCATTCACCCTGCAACTGCCGCCGCTGCGCGAACGCAAGGAAGAGATCCCGATTCTGCTGAAACATTTTATGAGCCGCATGGCGGAACAATATGCGCGCCCGCAGCTTCCGCTCTCACCACCCCTGCTGGAGGCGTGCCAAAGGCACAACTGGCCGGGCAATCTGCGGGAGCTGAATAATTTTCTGAAGCGCTACTTGATCCTCGGCGACGAGAATTTAGCGGCCGCCGAACTGCAACCCCGCCACGATGGCAACGGCGGCGGCGCCCACGGCGATTCCGCAAGCCGGGGTAGCGAATCCAGCGGAGGATTGAAGTCGCTGGCCCGCACTGCCAAGGACGAAGCCGAAGGCGAAGCCATCCGGCAAGCGCTCGAACAGACCAACTGGAACCGCAAACAGGCAGCCGGCCTGCTACAGATCAGCTACAAAGCCCTGCTCTACAAGATTCGGCAATATCGCATTGCCGAAACCAAGAGCCATCACAAGCTCTCCGCCGGAGCTTAGCAGCACAACGGTGAAAGCGAGCGAATAATAGCCTCGTGCTCACGAAAGCGGGCTATATCCAATGAGCTTGTATCCGTCCGTAAGGCCAAGGTTCTCAAGAATACGATAGCGGATCGGAACGAATTTCCAACAGAAGGCGTCTACCGTTTCACTTCCCCTCATCTGTCGGTACAGGCCTGCCATGAACTGAAGCCACAGAAACACAAGCAGTCCTAGGAACGACAGCCACAATAAGAACAGCAGCGGCGCCTGCAGAGAACGCCCCTGTAAGATTTGCGACGCGCTCGGCCGGAACAGGACCAGCCCGAGAAGGAAAAGCCCGAAGTCAAGGGCGGCAAAGACTTTTGCAACGTGCAGGGGAAACTGCCACGTGCCGCGCCCCTCGCTCTCCGACTTAAACAATAACTTCCACCCCTTACGGAGACGATGTTCGTCGGCCGTTGGTGCAGGGCCACTATATTTCCGGGACATTTTCAGCAAAGTATCCTTTGAAGGCTGGCTTCCCCGATAACGCTCGATCTCAATGTCAAGCCCATCCTTCCGGGAACTTGACGAGCGTAGCCGATCAAGACAGATCTCCCAGAGGAAGACGATCCCCGGATTCCTGTCCTTGGGACTCTTGTCCTTGCCGCAAAAGACCTCTTGCTCAAGTAGTTTGCAGTATCCGCAGTACCGGTTGTGAGAATTGAACTTGTACAGGAGAAGGAAGAGAACAACCTTCAATCCGATGCCAACGATTAGAGCCACAAAAGACATGATGGGGTTGGGCTGCGATGTAATCGATTTAGCCAGCTCCCAGAAGGCTGGGCTGACTACAAGAAGAACAAAACCAACATAAGTGGTGATACAGCCCTTCAGCTCCATGATTTCGTGCCGAAGCTCTTTGTACTCCTCTATGTTTTGCGATTCCATCTTCCATTCCCCGCAGAGAAATTCGCAGTGAATTCGGAACCATCTCAAGCCTCAATTGGCGGAACATCATACTACAGGTTCACCGGAATTTCATCGCGCAGGCGTGGCCGCAGAACCCACCCTTGCCACCTATTGCACCGTCAAGCTGAAACCGGCACTTTGTGTGAACGAACCTGAAGTTGCCGTCACCTGCAGAGGATAACTGCCCGCCGGTGTTCCAGTGACAGGTATCACCTGCTTGGTCTTGCTGCAAGCCGGCAGCAGTATGACCAGTGCGAACACCATCCAGAGCGCGAACAATCCGAGAACTCGACTCCGTCTGCGTTTGCCGCTCCCCAGCCCAAACAACGCTACCCCCGGAACCATCAGCCACAGGGCATAAAACGGGCCATGCCATCCGAGGGAAGTGATCGTGTTCACCGGGCGCGCCGTGGTGGTCACATTCAAGACACTTGACTGAGAACCGGGTCCATTAAAAGTGAGGGTAGCTGGAGTGAATCCGCAACTCGCTCCCGACGGCAGCGACGCGCACGTAAGCGAGACATTCGCTCCATACGTCAGAGAGGGATTTACCAACACAGAATAGCTCGCCGTGTTGCCGGCCACTACCGTCTGGCTGGACGGGGTAATCGTCACCGCAAAATCGGTTGCCGTGAATGAAGCTGTCGCGGTGTTAGTGGGATTCGTATTGTTACTGTTCGTGACTGTGGCCAATATCTGGCCGGCTCCCGCCGTAGTCGGCGTCACCACCATGGCAACCAGCGAGGTAGAACCTGATTGCAGCGTAGGAATGGTACATGCAACATTGCCGCCGGTTGGCACACTGCAAGTGCCGGCGCCCGCAGTCGCGCTGTTGAAAGTAGCCGCTATGCCCGTCGCGACCTGTCCCGTCACCGTAATGTTCGTAGCCAGGTCGGGACCTTGGTTGATGATGGTAAAAGTGATTGTGACCTGGTTGCCGGCACTCACTACCGTCGTGGCAGGTGAAATCAAAGGGCCTATGCATCGAATGCACAGATCACTTGCGGTTTGCAGTTTGACCGCAAACGCGTCGGTGTTCGGCCCAACCCCGGTTCCGTTGAGTGTAGCCTGCAGCGGGGCGTGAACCTGGAAGTTGGTGGAGTTCGTATCGCCGGCAAAATAAGTATTGAGGGACGTGTCGATCGCGATGCTGGTCCCCCGATCCGTACCATTGCCGCCGAAATAGGTCGCGTAAGAACCCACCGCACTCTGGCCTGAAATTGTGGTGGTATCAATGTGGGCAAAAAACGCGTTCTGCGGGCCATTGAGCACGCTCTGGATCGCTCCAGTGGTGACTGGAAAGTTCGTCGTGCCGACCGGCCCTGAACTGGTCGCTCCCGTCACCAGCGCGCCGCCTGCCGTATCCACGGCAATGGCCAGCCCGCTGTCGTTCCCCGTCCCACCGAGGTAGGAAAAATAACTCAACCCCACGGCGTTGCTCGTAGCTCCCGAAGCCTCAGTGGGATTGGTAAACTTCGCCACATAGGCATCGGTCGGCGCCGGTGCCGTAATCGCAGTGCAAACTGCCGTCGTCGGGTTCACCGGAGTATCCAGACATTCCTGGAACGAGGCAGTGCCGGTGGGGAGAACGAAATCACCAGAATTCGTCGATCCCGTAATGTAAATCGCGGCAGCGGTCGGATCAATCGTGAGGCCGGTAGAGGAATCCGTTCCGCTCCCACCCAGGTAAGTCGAGAACAGTAACTGAGACGCTCCCGTCTGCGCGTTGGCCGGGTTTATCTTGGCAACGAACGCATCGGTCGGAACGGGGGCGGCGGGTTGCGTGCATGTCACTGGAAAGGTGATCACCGTCGGAGGAGGCGTATCCAGGCATGGCTGGTAGGCATTCAGGATAGGAAAATCGCCTTGCGTCAGCCCACCAGTTCCATTCGTCGCTTCACCGCTATTAAAGAAATTCGTGGTGCCGCTGAAGTAAATGTTCCCCGTTGTATCGACTGCGATGCCGCCCCCGGTGGCAATCGTCCCGTTACTGCCGCCGAAATATGTCGAATAAAAAATACTGTTTGAACCGCTGGTTTTCGTATACACTTCCGTCACAAAAAACTGGATCGCACCCAACGACGTCAGCTGATACGCCGAAGGAGATGAGGTCGACGGAAACCCTGTACCCGCATTGCTCGAAGTCGTGGTTCCCGTGACAAAGACGTCGCCCTTGGTGTCGATGGCTAAACCGCTGGCGATCTCTGATCCATTGCCCGAAAGGTACGTCGAGTACTGCAGCGCCGGCACAGATCCTGTTGCAAGTCCATTCACCGCGCTCACAAATACGTGGCACGGCACTGTGTCGGTGGCAATCAAAGGAGCGCAGGTGCTGCCGGCGTCAGGCACAGTCTGGAATGCGCCCGCCGAGGTGGGAAAATTCGTCGAAGTGGTCGTGCCCGCTACGTAGGCTGTCCCTCCCGCATCTACCCCCAACCCAACGCTGCTGTCGATTCCGCTGCCACCTAGGTACGTAAGGTAAAGAATTCCGGTTGGCCCAGCCGTCGGATCCAGCTTCAGGATGAAAATATTCTGCGCCCCCGCAGTGGCATTCAAAGTTGACTGGATGGGAGTGATTGGCGCTGGACCAACAGGAAGGTTGGGCGAAGTCGTAGATCCGGCCAGGTAAATAAATCCGTCGTTATTAACGGCAATCGAAGGGTAAGTCTCATTCCCGGTCCCGCCGAAGTACGTCGAGTAAGCGATGGTCGGATCGATCACCAGTTCCCTGCTGCGATCATAGGATCCAATCTCGAAGCCCACGCGATTGGCCGCCCGGAGCACGAACCGGCCTTCAACCGGCTGCTGATGGCCGGCAGCGCTCTGATAAACGCGGGGAGCTTGCAATCGGACGTCAGCCCCAGTTCCCTTAAGAATCAAATCTCCGTGGCGCAGTTCCAGCTTAGCCGCACCATCAAACTGCAACTCGGCTTGGGATGGATCGGCGCCCGGCGCAACCTTGAAGTCGTATTCCAGATGACCCTGGCTGCCGTAAAAAACCATGTCGATGCCCGGATAAACGCTCTGATAACGGACTCCGGCAAACTGCGGAATCCCGGTGCGCCACTTTTTCGGGTCGTTGCCAATGAAATAGTTGCTGATGCCAGGAAGCCGGTCGCTGCCCGCCACGGCTGCCCCAGGATTGGCCCCCACCAGCGTCATGCGCACTGCCTCCACGCTTCGCCCCGTCACGCGTTGCCCCGCCCGGGCCGGCCGCGCCGTTTGCATGGCCAGCACCGCTCCCGTCGAATCCAAAAAGAGGCTATATCCGGCTCCATGCGAAACGAATTTCACCCTGGAATCTGTCTGGCCCTCATTGGGCTCGAAGATCAGCGGGAGTTGGCCAAGAAGTCCGCGGGCGTCCGGCTTCGATTTCAAGCCAGCCTTGCCGAAAGCAGCCGGAATCGGAAATGGCGAGGATGCAGACCCTGCGCTCTGAACGTACCCGCGCGAGCCCGAACTCAACATCACGCCAGCCACCAGCAACAAAACCAGAGCCGCGCCCACCACGCATATCCATTTCCGACGCCCTTCCCACCCTGCCCCCGACAATCTTCTTCCCGACAACCCTGTTCCCGACATTCCACGGCCATTTCCCATTACGCTTTTCCTCCGCTGCATACCGATCATAAATGGAGTGAGTAGACGGCGCGCGAGTTTCTACCGCCGCGCCGGCGAACCGCCCGCTGCTGACATGTCATTTAAAAACTGGCGGAAAATAAACAACTACTTAAACATCTGATGGATAGCCACGTCAAGCGAGCGTCCGATTTAGTAGTGCCCTAATTTCATCACGAAGGACACGAAGATACAGGAAGAAACGCTGTAGCAACCGCCTTCGTGTACCTTCGTGCCCTTCGTGGCTGATGAATTTAGCACACTACCTCCGATTTGGTAGCAGCTCAATTTCAAGACTCCTAAAACGAAAGGGACAAATTCACACGAAGGAAACCCCGGTCCGATGATCCCTTCGTGACACTTAGTGTCCTTCGTGGTCCATTGGTTTTTTACCTTCCCAGGGTAAACTGACATGGGCAAACTCAGCCACTACCTCCGATTTCTCGCCCGCTCCAAGACCTGTCAGATGCGCTGGTCGCCTCATAAAGATGCCGCAGGAGACCGGAAACATAGCACAAAAGTGGCATGAAACAATTTGCGGACGCACCGCCACCGAGCGATTTCTGCAAAGCCTTGCATGCCTGGAAGATAGATACGCGGCGTTCGGTTCAAAGCTGTTGATTCTTCGCGGAATTCCGCAAATCCGGGCGCGAACGAATGGCACCGGGATTGCTCCGACAGAAACGGAATCTGGATGTCGGCGTCTTCTCCTCCCGCGTCATCCTTCAGGCGCTCCGTCGATTTCCCAAAGCGGTTTACCGAATCAGTTCATGAGTCTTTTTGCTCTTTGCAAACTGCCGGCAAATCTATAAAGTGGAATGCAATCAGGACCTGCTTCAGGGCGACGGGCAGGACTTTAGCCATCCGGCCTGGCTGTTGATTCCGTTCCGCATTAATTTTTGTCTTTTGTTTCGGGAAGAATGCTTTCGGAAAATACGCCACGGATGCAACCGGATTCTCAGGATCGGCGAACGATGCGGCGCTTCGATATGCGCCTCCCAGCATTGGTCCGTCTGGATGAAAACAACGAATTCCAAACCGAAACCCAAAACGTAAGCGCCCGCGGAGTTTTCTTTTACCTCGACCGTCCCGTTCCCGAAGGCACAGCCTGCGAAGTGACCCTCACCTTCCCGCCGCACATCACGCTGACCGACGCCGTCCGCGTCCGCTTCACCGCCCGCATCATCCGCTCCGAATCCCCTCTGCCCTCAGCCCGCGTCGGCACCGCCGCCATGATCGAGGACTACGAATTCCTCCGCTCCACCGGCAGCACCGATTTCCTCAGCGCCCTGCAGCGTAATTGGAAGCCGACGAACTAAAGCCGAAGCCCTTTAGTCCGTGGTCCTACCCAAATCTTTCAATTCACGCCGCAGCCGGTGATACCGTCGGAATAAGCTGCCAATGTAGGCCCCATGAATCAGCCACGCTGCCGCATAGGCGACGTATTGACCGTAGTGAAAAAGAAAAGTGGAGGTATTCATCGCGGGCTCCGGTTCAATGGGAGGCTGGTTGCTCCTGCCTGCCGCGCCCCATCTTCGGCGCCCGCCAGCGACTCGAGGGCATAAGCTTCCTCCACCTCGCGCCGCAGCTTTTCCAGCCGGAACCTCGACCAGCAGACCAGAAACGCGAAACATAAGAATGCCAGCCAGCTGATCAGCAGCACGTGTAACATCCGCGGGTCCATCGAACCACCGCCGCCGATCACGGGTTGCGGGTGCTGCGTGCGGAAGAACCAGATGGAAAAATAAACCAGCGGGACATCCAGCGCTCCGAACACCGCTAGAACGGCAGCCAGCTTTTGCGTTTGCGCGCTGTCGGAAAATCGACGAAGCACCAGATAGCTTACATAGATCAGCCACAATACCAGCGTCGAAGTAAGCCGAATGTCTCCCGGAGCCCACCAGATACCCCACACCGGCCGAGCCCAGATGGGGCCCGTCACCAGCACGATCGTACAGAAGACCACACCCACTTCCGCCGTGGTCACCGCTAATACGTCAAGATTCTGCCCGGGAAAAAATTTTCCAATCAGAAGATAAAAGACGGGAATCGCCAGAACCGTGGTCGCAACTGAACTGGGATACAACCCTGCCGGTAACTGCTGCCGCACCTGCGGGATAAACGGCGCTACAGCTCCCACAATTCCGATTGCAATCACGATCCACTTTGCCGCCCGCTGCGTCGACGGTTTGGCGTCGGCAAGGTATTGAACCGAGGCGATGAAATTGATGAAGAACAGCAGGAAGGCGGTCCATGCCGAAGGTACGTGATAGTAAATAATGCGGTAGACGTCCCCCTGCAGAGCGTCGGTGGGCGCAACGATCAGTGCCTCATACAAAGCGTAAGCCAGGAAAAGCGCCGTCAGAACCGCCAGGATGGGGAAGGCTCTTTTCATTCCGCTTGTAACACCGTTTCAAACAAGCCCAGACAAGCTGTAGTAAACACCACATCGTAGGTGAGAAGCAACACGATCCAGAAGTGTGCTGGATTCTCCCCCGTCAGAATGCTCGTCGTTCCCGCCACCATGCCCAGCACCGCGGGAATGGAAACTGGAAACAGCAGCAGAGGCAGCATCAGTTCGCGGCTGCGCGTGCGCAGCGACATGGCTGCGAAAAATGTCCCATTCACCACCAACGCCCAGGTTCCCAGCAGCCCGATGGGAATCAACTGCCACGCCGGACCCAGAGCCCGCAGATTGTAGAAAATGATAAACAGCGGCGTCATCAGAGCTTCCAGCAGGCTGACAAAGATAAAGTTGCCCAGCACCTTCGCCAGAAACAGTGCATTCGCCGAGGCTGGAGAAACGCGGTAGGCGTCGAGCACCTGATTGCGCAGTTCGCGCGCCCAGGTCTGGTTAAGCGCAACCACCGCCGCAAACAGAAACGCCACCCAAACCAACCCTCCAACGATGTGTCGCGATTCTTCTGCCAGCGGATCGAAAGAAAAAACGAAGATCACCACCACCAGCAAAGAGAAAAACAGCATGGCATTGAGCGCATCCTTGGAGCGCCACTCCAGCCGGATATCTTTGGTCAGCGTCGCCAGCGTGATCGACCAGAACGATTTCATCGCTCCCCCGCTCGTGTCGAGTTCGAGGCAAGGCCAGCCGTGCGCTCCACAATCTGCCCCGCCTGCATCCATACAAATTCATCCGCCACGCCCTCCAGCAAAGCCGCCTGATGCGTAACCACAAAAATTGTTTTGCCCGCATCCCGCATCGCCTTGAGCAATGCCACCATCTCCCGCGCCGAATGCACATCCACGTTGGAAAACGGCTCGTCCAGCAAAAGTATTTTTGGATCGTGCAGGATCGCCCGCGCCAGCGACATACGCTGCCGCATCCCTTGCGAATACTGCCCCACCGGACGCGCCAACTCCGGGTCCAGCCGCACCGCACGAATCACCTGCTCGCAGCGCTCATCGCCCACAATGTCATACAGCCGTGCGAAGTAACGAAGATTCTCCATCCCGCTCATCTCGTCGTACAGCAGCGACGGATGCGCCATATAGCCAATCTCGCGGCACGCCTCCTGCGGGTCCATTCCGAGAATGGAGACCGTCCCTCGCGTCGGCTGCGCCAACCCCGCCAACGCTCGCAACAAAGTGGTCTTCCCCGCCCCGTTGTCGCCGAGGATCACGTGAAACTTGCCCGCATCAAACTCCGCGCTCAGCCCGCGCAGCGCAGCAAAGCGCCCAAACTGCTTGATGAGTCCCGTAATGACGATGACAACGATGGGGGCACCGATGGGCGCTATCGACGGGTTCGTCACAAGCAGTAATGCGCCGCAAGAATTTTTCTGCCGCCGTGCACACCAAAGAATCTATGGAATTTCCCGATTTTTTGCAAAGGCGGCGGCGCCCTGACGAAAAATGCCGAGGCGCAGGCTGCCTCACGCCCGCACCTCGGCAGTATCCCTGCCACTCTCTGTTCATCTCTTCATCATTCTGGAAGGTGAGGGCCGAAGCGACGAATGTTTCTCACTCGACGCATCATGCGTATTCGCCGGAACACCGTCCACGGGCGAGCAGACATCGCCCGCCATCGTCGTGTTCGTAACGTTCGCGAAAGTGTTTGGAGACGTGGTATTGCCCGTGCCCGAACCCAGCAGAATCCCGGCGCAAGCCTCGTTGATGGTATTGCTCGTTACCGTGTTGCCGCTTCCGGTTGACGGCGGACACTCATCATCCACGTGCACCCCGGATTGGGCGCTGCCGTAGATCGTATTCATCTCCGCAGTATTGTTGTCGCTGCAAAGATCGATGGCATCGAAGTTTTGTGTCCCCCCAATGTGATTCGACCGGATGATGGTACTGTCCGCGGTTCCGTAGTTTGGGTCCGTAGCGGGGACAATGCCAAGTTGCGTGCTCTCCACCGTATTTCCCGACACAGTTACGCCATTCGAGGCATAAATCAGAATGCCCGACGAACCATAGATCGGCCCGGTGTAAATGTCATCGACCACATAGTTCGAAGAGACCGTGCCCGTCGCCCCAAAACCTATCTGAATGCCATTCTGGGCGGTAACCCCAGTAGCGCCGATACCGATGACCGTGTTCCCCGAAACTGTGACCACGGGCCCTCCGCCGGTCCCTGGGCCGCTGGCGGTAATGCCGTTCTTATCGTAGTTGCGCACGGAATTATTTGAGATGGTGATGGCCGGAGTTCCGCTGTCGCTTTCCACATTGATTGCCAGGCCGCCTTGGCAACCCTGTAAGCCCGAGGGCATAAGAACATTTCGGACCGCGTTGTTGTTGATCGAACCGCTGGAATTCTGGTAGTAGATTCCCATCGGGTCAATCGAGCAGTCCACCAACTGATCATTGCTGCCGTCCACCGTCATATGCGAAACCGTGACCCCGGTCGCACCCTGGACAAAGATCTGGGCCGCCACCGGGTTGCCGTAAATATCCGAACCATTTGTAACCAGGCCACCCGGAGGCGTTGCCACCACCGCTGCGTCGGTGGTCCCCGCCGCAGTGCCTTCGAGAGTGAGCGCACTTGTGATCGAAACCTGCTCGGTGTAGGTGCCGGGGCAAACTCTGACCGTCCTTGGAGCGGAAAGCAGTTCGACCGCGGTTACCGCGGTTTGAATGGTGAGGTAGTGGGTGCCGGGGGCCGCGCACAGGCCGACGGCGACGTTACTTGCCGCCACGGCTTGCCCGCTGAGTGCAGCCAGCGCGAGCAAAACAAAACTGCCGAATGTGAAACTACGCACAGCGTGCATAGACGATCTCGCCTTCAAAAGCGAGCGACTGGCACAAAGACACACAAAGAACTTCATAGAAATCTCCTCAATCTCTTAAATTTTGGGTTTGGTCTTACACCTGGGGTCGGGCCCCATGAAAAGGACCCGCGGCAACCTTATCGCCGGAAGGAAACGAGGACAATGGAACGATCAGCCGTTGCCGGCTCAATCGGGCCACTGCTGTCATCTGTTTGTAACAATCGACTCTTTGAAACACCGGCAGCGACGCCACCTGCGTGAACCACGCCGCCAGATCGAAAACTCACGGCATCGCGGGCCTCTGCACCTGCGTAACACTCTTCGCCGGCTCCGCCTGCATCGAATTCCCCGGCTGCTTCGGAGCATATTTCGACGCGCACTTCGCCTGCAGCCCCTTCGCGTGGAACACACCATCCCGCCCAAAGCTGCCATCCGCCAGCGCCTGCGAGTCATCCTTAAAAGTATCCGGAGGCGCCTCCGTCCCTGTGTAATCCACCGAGAGCAACTGATCCTGCTCCATCAACACAAACTCAACGTGCGTCCCCGTCCGCTTGATCGACCCCGGCTGCACATTCCCCGCCACCCGCAGCCGCTTGCTGTAAGCCCCGTTCCCCATCTTGTGCAGCTCGCTGATGGTGACGTAGTAACTCTTGCTATCCTGCACCCCCGTGTAAGCGAGATAACCCAGCAGGAAAAGAATCACGACCACAGCCGACCCAAACTTCAAATAAGTCTTNNAACTCTAATCTTCCCCAAGCCCAGAATCAAGATTCACCCCACACCCTTTGTCATTCCGACCGGAGCCCGGAGCGCCAGCGACGGCGTAGTGGAGAGCCTGCCCTGAGCGAAGCCGAAGGGAACCTGCTTGCGCTTGCAGCAGCACGACCCACGCGCCATTGTCGTCCTCAGCGCAGTCGAAGGACCCTACCCCACCACCACTCCCGCGACCGCGGCCCATCAAAGAGAGCTCTTCACCGCGAACGTCGGCGGAGAAAATTCACGCAGAGGAGCGCCAACTCGCCTGACGGAAGGTCGTACTTGAAAGCTAAGAGCATAAGAGCTGAAAGCTAAGAGCTGCCGTCATCCGCTAGAATGGAATCTCCAACAAAACCTATGATCCATCCCTGGCACGACGTCACTCCGGGCGACAAACTTCCGCAGGAATTCGACTGCGTAATCGAGATCCCCTTCGGCTCCAGCGTGAAGTATGAACTCGACAAAGCCAGCGGCCTCATCAAGCTCGATCGCATCCTCTACTCCGCCGT
>PKVZ01000174.1:0-2804 GCA_003131635.1 Acidobacteriaceae bacterium | reverse complement strand
ATGCCGCCGCACCGCATGCTCATGCTGCGCCGCTTTTTTCAGGACTACAAACAGCTCGAAGGCAAGGCCGTCGAAGTCGACGAGATACGCCCCGCCGCCGAAGCCTATCCCATCATCCTCGACGCCCTGCACCGCTACAGCGAACAACGCCGCAAGGGCTTCAAGACTCCGGAGAAGCACTGAGGCGAAGCCTTGACAGATCACATCGCTTTATTTTTATGTGGCGAATAGTTTTTTCTCTTGACTTAATGTACTAGTCATATAGTACACTGGCACACATGGGACGCACGCCCGGCAGCGCTTACGGTTTCCAGCTCAAACTGGACTTGCGCAGTGGAGTTCCCGTCTACCGGCAAATCATCGACCAGGTGCGAGGCGGCATTGCGGCGGGAACGCTCGCTGCCGGAGATCAACTGCCCACCGTGCGGCAACTTGCAGTCGACCTGGCCATCAATCCGAATACGGTTCTGCGGGCGTACCGCGAGCTCGAACTGGGCGGCACGCTTGAAACTCACCAGGGGACCGGGACATTCATCGGCCACAAAAAGACTGTCAGGAACAGCGCCGAGCGGGAGCGGCAACTGGCGCAGTTGGCTAATGAATTCGCAGCTCGCGCCGGGGCGGCAGGATTCACTGTAGATGAACTGCTCGACCGTCTGAGCGAGCTGGGACCTCAGTCGAAGCTAAGGAGATGAGCCATGACGAAAATCGAAATCGGTCAAATCAGTGGTATCGGGAGATCAATGTTTGTCATCTGCCTGCTGGCGGGCGCAATCGTCACCGCTGCCACTCATCATCCCGCAGGAATTGTTGCCGGCGCCGCGCTCGGCTTGTATCTCATGTTCGCCCTCAAAGTGGTGCAGCAGTGGGAGAAGGTCGCGGTTCTGCGGCTGGGTCGCTACGTGGGCCTGCGCGGACCGGGGCTTTTTCACATTGTGCCGATCGTCGAGACACTCAGCCCTTACGTAGACCAGCGAGTGCGCGTCGCCAATGTCTCCGCCGAATCCACCTTGACTCGCGATACGGTTCCCGTGAACGTCGATGCCATTGTGTTCTGGATGGTATGGAACGCGGAGAAATGCATTCTGGAAGTTGAGAACTTTATCGAAGCCATCAACATGAGCGCGCAAACGGCGCTGCGGGAGTCCATTGGCCGTCACGAACTGGCGCAGATGATCACCGAGCGCGAAACCCTGGGCCGCGAACTGCAGCGCATCCTCGATGAGAAAACTAATCCCTGGGGCATCACCGTGCAATCTGTGGAGATTCGCGACGTGAGGATTCCGCAAGGCCTGGAAGACGCGATGTCTCGCCAAGCTCAGGCCGAGCGCGAGCGCCAGGCACGAATCATTCTGGGCCAGGCCGAAACCGAAATCTCCAACAGCTTTGTGCAGGCCGCGGCAGCCTACGCGGAAAACCCCGTCGCCTTGCACTTGCGCGCCATGAACATGCTCTATGAAGCGATCAAAGAGAAAGGTTCGATGGTGATTGTGCCTTCGTCAGCCGTTGAGACGATGGGACTGGGTGGAACGCTTGCGACGGCCTCACTCGGCGGAGCGAAAGCTCTGTGACAAATAGAACAAACAACTGCCGGAAACGGCTATGAGAGGAGAAAACTTATGAGTTGGCTTAAGACAAATAATCTTGCTGGACTGAAGAACAGAGTGTGGAGCGTGGCATTGCTCGCACTGGCAACTACGATATCTGCAGCACCGCAGAGCAGCGCACAGGCGATGCAAAAAGGAATCAGCGTAGACTTAGCCCGCACCAGTAGCGCGGTGCCAGTACCAGATGCGGACAACCAAGACGCATTGATTGTGACGGTGACGGACAGTGGAGGACTCTATTTCGGAATCGATCCGGTAACCCCCGAAATGCTGGCGGAAAAGCTCAAGGCTCCTCCGTCTCATCGCACGCCGACTCTTTATATCAAGGCGGACGCCAGGGCGCCTTACGCGTGCGTCGTGAAAGTCTTGGATGCGGCGCACACAGCCGGTGTCGCGGGTGTGACCTTGCTAACGACTCAACCAACGGCAACGCAAGCGGGAGCGGTAGTATGGCCGGAAGGTATTGAAATGCAGTTGGCTCGGCGCTCGCCTCCGGCTGCAAAGTGAAAACAGGGGGCGACCAGTCTGTGATGTTATGGGGGCCGGATCGACAGTCTTCCGGCCCCATTAGTTTCCAATTGCGCGGAGCACCTACCAAACGTGACAGGCGTTCTCCGCCACCATCGGCTGCCCCGCTTTGCATCCCCAGGCTTTCTGAAACTCCGGCATGTTCTGCACCACGCCATCCACCCGGTATCTGCCCGGCGAGTGGGGATTGGTGGTCACTTGCGATCGCTCGTATTCCGGACGCCGCTTCTCGCACCAGACCCGCCCGAATCCCAGAAAGAACCGCTGCTCGGGCGTGTAGCCGTCGATTTTCTGGCCTTCTTTTCCAGTCTTGTCATCGGCGATCATGTGCTCCAGCGCCATCAGTGCGATGCGCGCGCCCCCATTGTCAGCGGTGTTTTCACCCAGCGTTAGACGGCCATTCAGTTTCAGATCGTCGACCGCAACGAAGTTAGAATACTCATCGGCCACGCAACTGACGCGCTTTTCGAACTCTTTCCCATCCTGCTCCGTCCACCAGTCCTGCAGGTTCCCCTTGGGATCGTACTTGCGCCCTTGATCGTCGAAGCCGTGCGTCAGTTCATGGCCAATCACCAGCCCGATGCCGCCAAAGTTGATTGCGTCATCCATGTTCTTATCGAAAAACGGCGGCTGCAGGATGCCGGCGGGAAACACGATCTCGTTGTACGC
>PKVZ01000303.1 GCA_003131635.1 Acidobacteriaceae bacterium | reverse complement strand
CAAAAGAATACAAACTGACTTACTCTTCATAGAACTACCCTCCTCGGCGTTTGCGTTGACGATTTTGTTGTCTGTGGATAATGCAAGCCTGCGGCACAGGCTTTGAGGGAGGCAGACATACTACTACGAAATCCTTGTGGAAAAGCGAATCGCCGAACGATTTTGCGATTCGCGAGCTAAGTCAGGTAGTAGGAAGAAAATTGCATATAGGATGATCTTGGCTTGAGTTACAGCTCGACTAACTGGCGTTCATCCATTCCGCGTACATCCGGTGAAACGCGTGTACCCCTTTTTCCTGCTTCACGCTGAAGCGTCCCCGCGAGTAACTCCGCGATCGCAGATTCTTTTGCACCCTTTCGAGATGCCGACATCTTCCCTCTGGATTTGGTCGCCAAATTCCACCGAAGCCCTGGCCGCCGAATTCCCGTGTTGCTCCTCCAAGTACCACTCGACGATTGCCACCGGCCGCTCCCGCGCCAGCGGCAGCACAATATTCACTGAAATGTTGTCGGGATAACAGTTCAGCATCCAGTTCGGAAATATCCAGAAATAATCGGTCGTAGGATCCGCCCGCTTCCGCATAACGCCGCACCGCTGCAGGTTCAGGAAGAACATTTTACGGCAGCCGCCAACTTGCCTGCCCTCCAACTTCGCCGCTGCAAAAGCGGCGATGCCCGCGGTTTTCACGCAAGCGCGGATTCCATCGCCGTTCTAAAATAGGAACTGCCCTGTACCAGACTGACACGAATTGTCAGCGCTCACGCCGCATTTTGGCATGGCGCGGGGATCGGTTCACCGTAGAATGAGACTAGAGTTTGCCTGGGTATTGAAAATAAGGCGATTATTGGAGTTCTGACCGGAACCAAGGTAACTATCACTTTTGGCCCGGCAAGTGCGATCATCATGCCCGACTGCGTCATTCGTGACTCAGAAACGAAATCAACGAAAGTTCAAAAACGAGGGGAAAAATCGAGATGCGGAAACAACAGAAGGGTTTCTCACTAATCGAGCTGCTGATCGTGGTGGCAATCATCCTGATCATTGCAGCTATCGCTATTCCTAACCTGATGCGCGCCCGTATGGCAGCCAACGATTCGTCTGCGGCCGCTTCCCAGCGTACCATCGTCACCGGCGAAATCGGCTATTTCGCTGCTTATCCGACCATCGGCTATGCCGCCAACCTGGCTGCACTCGGCGGCGCGGCTCCTTGCACGCCCGGCGTGGCCACTGGTTGCTTGATTGACCAGAACCTGGCGACCAACGGTACTCCGGCTAACTCCGGTAAGAGCGGTTACAGCTTCACGGCTGTGCCGCAAACGCCTGGTGGTTCCGTCATACCGATCGAGTTCTACACCCAAGCCGTGGTCCTCAGCGCGCAGACTGGTACCAAGTCCTATTGCGCGACGGATGATGGCGTGATCCGTACCAACGTCCCGGGCAACTTGGCCGCGGCTGGCAGCTACGTTGGATGCCAAGCATTCTTGCCGATGGCCAACTAGTAGCTTAGGCCAAGTACTCGGGTAAGAGTAAGAAAGCCAGAGGGCAGCGAACGCAAGTTCGCTGCCTTTTGTTTTTTTTGCTAAGCGGGCCCTTTTTCTTGTTAGATTCCTTGCCCGCCCGGCGTTTTCGCTCTTGCCAACTTCTGTCACTCCGATTGCCCAATTGTGGAGGCATCGACCGTCAGCATTCACCGGGAACCCTGTCAATTCCCCGCAGCGCTTGAAAAGAAAGGATGTTCCCAGGATTCCCTTAGTCACACGGTGCAGCCGCCGCTTTGGCCCTAGGGGTGCAGGGTTAGGTTTGTCTAAACCTTTTTTGCTTTTCACGGACAACCGGGCGGGGCACCGGAACGCGATTTCAGCTCATAAGTGCCGTCGCTTTCAGTGTCTCGAAGGCTGGAAGCGCAGATGTGGTAACCGACCTCCATGCGGAAACATAAGGGTTTCTCACTTATCGAGCTGCTGATCGTGGTGGCGATCATCTTGATCATTGCCGCCATCGCGATTCCCAATTTATTGCGGGCACGCATGGCCGCCAACGACTCTTCCGCAGCCGGTTCCATCCATGACATCAATGTGGGCGAAGCCGCATATTTCGAAGCCTATAACACCGTCGGATTCCCGGCCACAATGGTGCCGCTAGGCGGCGCAACTCCATGTACACCGGGCATTGCCACGGCCTGCCTGATCGATAACACTCTGGCAACAAATAACGGGGGCAATGGCAAAAGCGGCTACAGCTTTGCCGCCACCGGGTCGGCCAGCGGGGCAAGTCTCTTCAACAACCAATTCTACGTAACCGGCGCCCCCCTCAGCAGTTTGACGGGAACTCGTTCCTATTGCGCATTTGAGGACATGGTGATTCGCCTTCAACCACCCGGCAACATTAACCTTGTCGGTGGCTATGCCGCTTGTCAGGGATTAAACCCGATGAACAATTAGTAGCCGAAAAACTTGATCTGTTTCGCGTCATAAGGCCCGCGAGTTAAGAGTAACTTCAGCCGCGAATCCTTGTCTCGCGAATCCTTGTCTCGCGGATCGCACCGGTGTCTCACTTAGAGACTCTTCGCAAACTGATCGCTCCAGCGTGCGACAAGCAACGACCTAAAAACGTTCCAGATATTTATCTCTCGCGACACAAGTAGTAACCGTCGTAACCTGTTGCAGGGTACAAAAATGTTGCCGCGTTTCATATAATTTTTTGGGAAGCAGTCGATTCCGGTTTCTCGGAGTGCCATGCCTGCGATTGAAGTTCTTGGATTGGAAAAAACCTATTTCGTAGGGTTCTGGCGCAAGCGGCCGAAGTGTGCTGTCCGTCCGCTGCATCTCACGGTAGAGGATGGCGAGATCTTCGGCTTCCTCGGTCCCAACGGCGCCGGCAAAACTACAACCTTGAAGCTGCTGATGGGATTGGTCTTTCCCACCTCCGGATCGGCGCGCCTTCTGGGCCGCGATTGGACCGACCCGGAAGTGAAGGCGCAAATCGGTTTCCTTCCCGAGCAGCCGTATTTCTACGATCACCTCACCGCGAACGAGCTCCTGAACTATTACGCGCAACTCTCGGGTGTTCCCGCCAGGGAGCGCTCGCGGCGCGTCGCCAGCACGTTGCAACGCGTCGGCCTGCCCGATGTGAAGGGCGTGCAGTTGCGGAAATTTTCCAAAGGCATGTTGCAGCGCGTCGGAATCGCGCAAGCCATTCTGCATGATCCCAAGCTCGTTTTCTTCGACGAACCCATGTCCGGCCTCGATCCCATGGGCAGGCGCGAAGTGCGCGACCTGATGGAACAACTCAAGCACGAAGGCAAAACCGTTTTCTTCTCCACTCACATTCTGTCCGATGCCGAAGCGCTCTGCGACCGCGTCGCGATCATCCACCAGGGAGAACTCCGCGGCATCGGCGCGGTTGCCGATTTGACCTCCAGCGTTCACGGCAAAGTGGAAGTCATCTGGCAAGGCACGNNGTGCGGGCCGTGATTGACGAAAATCAGCAGGATGCCGCGATTGACGCTCTGCGCCGCGAGCGCCTGCGTTTGATCGCGCTTACCCCCGTGCGCACTTCGCTCGAAGCCTATTTTGTAGAAAAACTGCAACGCGCCGAAACCACGGCTGGTTCAAGCACATGACGACCAAGCCTATGACGATCTACTCTATGACGATCGAGCGCATGTCGATTCACCCTATGAGGAGAAGAGCATGAAAGCGCGCATCGCGCACATTGCGTCCAACACTTTTCGCGAAGCGGTGCGGGACCGTGTGCTCTACAACCTCATTGCCTTTGCTGTTCTGCTCTCCGGAGCGGCGATCCTCGTGGGCCAGATTTCCATCGAGATCGAAAAACTGGTCGTCATTAACCTGGGGCTTACCGCGGTTTCCTTGTTCGGAATCGTGATTGCCATATTTATCGGCATCGGTTTGGTTTCCAAAGAAATTGAAAAGCGCACGCTCTACACTGTCCTGTCCCGTCCGGTCCGCAGGTGGGAATTCATTGTCGGCAAATTCTTTGGCCTGGCCGGCACGCTGGTGGTGAACACTTTCTTCATGGCCATCGGCGTTTTTGCTGCGTTGTTTTACGTTTCTCACAAATTCGTACGCGCCGACGCGCTCATCCTGGTTGCTCTGTATTTCATCGTTCTCGAATTCCTCATCATCTGCTCGCTGGCACTGCTCTTCTCTTCGTTTTCTTCGCCCTTGCTCTCCGCCGTCTTTGCCTTTTCGTTGTTCGTTATCGGCAGCTTCGCCGAGGACCTGCGCGGTTTCGCCGGCATGGCTCACGGATTTACCCGCTGGCTGGTGACCGGCGCGGCTTACCTGGTGCCGAATTTTTCCGCCTTCAACGTAATCAGCTCTATCGCTCATGAACAGCCGGTCGCGGCGCAACTGATCTGGCACAACACGCTCTACGCGCTTTTCTACGCCACGATGGCTCTAAGCGGAGCCGTGCTCATCTTCGAGCACCGGAATTTGAAATGAAACAGCGCCGCAAAGTTTCGCTGGTTGCCGGCGCCTGTGTTGTCGTTTCTTTGGCGGCCAGTGCTGTAGCGCTTCATCGCATCGATCAGCTTCGTCCGCAAGCCACCATTGAAGAAGTTTTATATCTAAATTCACCCAAAGTGCTGAAGCGCGCCAGTCTGGGTTACGACGGCCTGCTTGCCGATATCTATTGGACGCGCGCCGTGCAGTATTTCGGCGAAAGGCATCACGACCGCGCACTGAGCTACAGCCTGCTCTATCCCTTGCTGGAGATCACCACGCACCTCGATCCGCGGCTGATTGTGGCTTATCAGTTTGGAGCCAGCTTTCTGGCTCCGCCGCCTCCGGGCGGGGCAGGACAACCCGGGCGCGCCATCCAGTTGATGGAATACGGTATTCAGAACAATCCCAACAACTGGAAGCTCTACTACGATCTGGGCTTCGTCTACTACATGAATCTCAAAGATTACAAGCAAGCTGCCAAGGCCTTCGAACGCGGATCGAAGGTGCCAAACGCGCATCCGTTCCTGCGGCTGCTGGCGGCGCAGATGGCGGAACATGCGGGAGAGTTCGATACGGCGCGCATGATGTGGTCGGCAACGTATCAGAACACACAAGACCAACTGATTCGGCAGAATGCCGTGGAACATCTGCGCGCGTTGCATGTCGACGAAGACGTTACCCATCTGCAGGAAGCCGTGACGCGCTTTGGCGAGCGCACAGGACGACTGCCGGCGAGCATTTCAGAACTCGCGAATGCCGAGCGATTGCCGGGAATCCCGGTCGATCCCGATGGACATCCCTACAAGCTGTCACCCGAAGGCCGCGTCGAAGTGCGCGTGCCGGATGATTTTCCCTTTGCCACCAAAGGGCTTCCTCCAGGATTTAAACCGCATCCGCAGTTCGACAGCCAGCCGCAGTAATCCTCATCGCTTATGATGGCGGAGAATGGCTGGCAATCATGAGGCCGCTTCCGCGCCGCAGACGATCAGCGTGTCGCGCTCGGCGTGGCGTTGGTGGAAAAACCTTGCGGCGCGCGACGGACGCGTCGCGGCTACGCGGCAACTGCTGACTGCGCTGTTTGAATTTGTTCGCGACTCGACTCCGGAGCGGCGCCGGCAGCATTACGGCGACGCCGGGTACGATTGGGATCATCGCGTCAACACCACCAGCGCTGCGGTTGGCTGGCGCGATCGCTTGCTGGGAGTTTTCCATTCGCCGTATCAGCCGACCGAAGCCGTTTTATTCCACGAAATGATCGCGGCTCTGTCGGCGGAAGCTCGCTTTGGTTTTTGTGACTTCGTATTCATCGACCTCGGATCAGGTAAGGGACGGGCACTGCTGATGGCTTCCGATTATCCTTTTCGGCGCATCGTGGGCCTGGAACTTTTGCCTGCGCTGAACTACGCGGCTCAGGAAAATCTCAGCAAGTATCGGAGCGAGTCGCAGAAATGTTTCGCGATCGAATCAATCTGCGCGGACGCGACTGAGTTCACTTTTCCCGTTGAGCCGACGATGCTGTTTCTCTTCAACCCCTTTCCTGAGCCTGGACTGAAGAGCGTGATCGAGAACCTGGAACGGAGTTTGCGGGACCATCCGAGGAAGGTTTATGTGCTCTATCACAATCCGCTGCTGGAGCATGTGCTTACCGAGAGCGTTGCACTGAAAAAAATTTACGGAACGCATCAGTATGCCGTGTACGCTTCAGATTAATCTGGATTAAAAAAAAGTGCGGATTAAGCGCGTAAAATATTGAAGAAAGCACAACTTGCGGCTTCGGATTTCCAGCGAAATCCGACTAAAATATTCTTTCTAAAGATTTTATCGACAAAATCTTTGTTTTCATAGCGTTACCGCCTGATTCCTGGGCTAAATTGGAAAAGATCGGCTTATTTCCTCACGCTAGGTGAGGGAATTTTGTATGAGTTTAGCGGGATCGTGCGAGGAAAGATGTGACAGGTGAACAATAAGGGTGTGGAAAACCGGCGGCGCTGCAGCGGAAGCGTCAGAACCGAGATGAATGCTGCACGATTCAGGCCGGGCTCAATTCACCTGATAAAGTTTTAGGGGAAATGCTTTAGCGTAGCGGGCGAAGTCCTGGTCGGCAGTAAATATTTCCCAATTGCGACGAGCAGCAATGGCGCAGATTAGGAAGTCGATGGGCGATCCTGCGATGCCTTGCGCTCGGCATTGGTTGTTGATGTACGCGGCGTCTTCGTAATCGGTAACCGCCAGAATTGGTTCGTCAAAGGCACGCAGATAGTCGCGTAATTCTCTGAAGTTCTTTTCCTGGCGAATACCGGAAAGCAGTTCCTGCCGAACCGGACCCACGAGTTGCGCCCGGCCTTCTCGGATGAGTTCTCGTAGGGCGGCGGTTTGAAGTTGCTCGCGGGGATTCAAATCCTTAGGAGTTCGGCGTAGGGCCAAAGACCAGATAGGCGTGTCGACCAGAACTAGCATACTCAGGAGCGCGTTCTGCGGCGCTCGGCTTTGTAATCGTACTTCGGATCGAAATCGATGGAGCCGAATGCTTCCAGAATTCGCATTTGCTTGCGGCGTTTCACATACTCCGCCAAGGCAGCTGTGACCGCTTCTTTCTTTGTCTTGTGGCCGCCAGCGCGGCGGGCCTCTTCGATCAGATTGTCGTCAAGGGCGAGATTGGTGGCCATGTGTAGATTGTTACACATGGTGGTGTGTAGATCAAGTCCGTTCGCAATGTTTCTAAGCGAATTCCAGGCGCTTGAGCTTGATGCGGTCGGCGCGGACTTGGGCGAGATCGTAGTGGGCCTGCTGGGTGAGCCAGGTTGCGGCGCTGCCCCCGAAAACCTTGGACAGGCGCACCGCCATTTCAGGGGAGATTCCGCGCTTCTCGTTGACCAGCTCCGACATGGTACGCGTGACTCCGAGGGCGGCGGCGGCTTGGGTGATGGTCAAGCCCAAGGGCTCAATGCACTGGCGCAGTACAAAGCCGCCGGGGTGGGGTGGGTTCTTCATGGGCATGGGCAGTCTCCTTTCAGATCGTAATGCGTTACGTAACGCAGGTCAAGACAAGGCAGATTCC
>PKVZ01000173.1:27085-47436 GCA_003131635.1 Acidobacteriaceae bacterium | reverse complement strand
ACCAGCAGTTGCCCCACGATTCGCACTTTGTGGCCCAGCGCAGGATGTAGATTGGCGAGAGTCCAGGCGTCGGGATCGAATTGGAAGCGATAGTGTGGAGTCATTTCGACGATCACGCTATTCTGCTGCAACGCGCCGGGCGGCTTCGCGGGAGTCGTAGAGTTCACCTGGCTGGTTAGAGTTTGATCAAAACCGATTCCAATGTGAAAGTCAACGTTCGTGACGCCCGTTAATTCGCAGTTACTGCTCTCCGCTCCTGTGGATTCGTAATAGTAGAGGTAGCCAACGAGCCCAAACTGCTTCCCTTCCCCCATCTGGCTTAATTGGTCTTTGTAGGTCGCGTGGTTATTGCTTTGTCCCAACTCGGTGGGCGTGTTGGTGTTGAGGGTGTCGAAAGCCGACTGATCCAGGAGGTTAAACCCTGTGGCCGCGGCCGGCGTCAAATTCTTAAGGTAGTTGAGATAAGGATCATACCCGCCAGCTTTACTGCAGCCAGTGGGGTAATCCTGGTGACATGCCTGAAAATCTGTGATGTTGTCTTCGCACTGAGCCGCTGCGATGGTGACGCCATCGATGACGATGGGTGGGGGTAGCGTGACCGGGGCGGTCCGATTCGAGGGCGCGAAATTCATTCCCAGCGCCAGTGCCACGGGCGCAAACGGCGCAACATGCCGGGCAAAAGTACTGCCAGTCGTGGAGCGTTGCGTAGGCATATTCATCTCCTTTGTACGCGTCTGCCGCTGATAATTTAAATGCCACCGCCTGCGCCGCCACCCGCCGGGCCACCACCCGCGCCTCCGTTGTCCTTATTCTGGGTAGTTGCCTGAATGCCCTTGCCGACTCCGTAGGTGGTGGCGCTTACACCTAAGAGAGCCAACACATTCGTGGGAATCTGCGGCATGTCACATTTGCAGAGAACCACGTAAAAAAAACTCAGCCCAATGACAAACGTAAAAATCAGTAGTTGGAAGCGCCCCATGCTGGCACCCCCGTTGGTGCCGTCCGAGCCTTTCTCCTCCAGCAGTTGGCTGATATCGATTTTGCCGCTGGCGATCCCGGCTAGGATCAGGAATCCGAACAGGAAGAGCATGACCAATCCGGCATATGCTATCGCCAACTTGACTTTGGTCAAAGCGTCGCCATGCACCCAAATTGCGATCACAAATGCTGTGCCGACCGCCAAAATTGTGCTCAGTACAAATTCCGGGTTCTTCATCGCATTCTCCTATCTGATATCTGGACCATCTCTTACCGGCCCGAACTTAACGTCTGTACCTTCTCTGTCAGGTAAAGGGCGTGGCTTCCCCCGAGAACGCCAACTAACCAGAGGGATAATGGAGGCAGTTCCTTCGGGTTGTGGATCACTTGCAGCAGGTAGTACCCGGCGACTAAGAGCGTGACCATGAGGGCCTGTGTGCGTCCGGGGCTGGCAGTAGTTGAAAAACCGGTCGGGCTGTCGGGATCCCGGAAATCGCCATCGAGCAGGTAACTGAGACTGATGGCGCCCGTCAACAGCTTCCACAACACAACGCAGAACAAGCCGCCAAACAGGATCGCACCCTCCCAATAGGCCAACGTCATAAGGAAGCGCATGTTGCCCCTCAGTTTTCAGAGTTCGTTTGAACCACGCACGCCAGGGCCCAGAGAAGTGGGGCAAAGCATACACACACCTTCGATCCGACGCAACCCTTATTTTGGGTTTGTTACGAAAACCGAACAAGCACCCCTCCGGACCGAATGGTAGGCCCATGGGGCGGGGACACGGTCTGATGTCGCGCAAGCGATACAATTTCTCCCATGCCCGAAACAGTCAATGCCCGGCTCAATCGAGTGCTCGACCAGTTGCGTTTGTATGAGCATCCGTTGCTGAACTTCTCGGCACGGGCCAAGGGCGAAGGAGTGGAGGTCGTGATTCAGTTCAAGGACACGTCCGTTCCTGTGCACACTTATTACTTCGATTTGCATCCTCGAGACCTCGATCACCCGCAATTTGAATGGAGTTTTCAACGCCAGCTTTACGACGCGCTGCATGATTATTTTGTTGAGATGTTCATCCGCACGCCGCAGGACCGCGCCGAGCGGCGCCGGAGAGAATCGTGAACCTGCTGCGGAGGAAGATCGAGCAGGAAATTGGCGGGCGCGGCGCCATTCCTTTCTCGCGCTACATGGAGCTTTGCCTCTACGATCCGGAGCTTGGTTACTATTCGCGAAACGCGGAGCAGTTCGGCAAAGCCGGGGATTTTTACACATCGAGCGACGCACACGCTGTTTTCGGCCGATTGCTGGCCCGGCAGTTTGACGAGATGTGGCGCGCACTGGGATCGCCTGAGCACATTGACTTGGTCGAACTCGGCCCTGGCCGCGGCTTGTTCGCGCAAGACGTTCTGGGTTGGTCGGGGAAAAAGTTTCCGGAGTTCTTTTGTGCTTTACGTTACGTCCTGGTCGAGAGTTCGTCGGCTCTGCGTGAACGAATCAGAGAAACTCTGAGAACTCATCTTGATTCTGGAAAAGCAGAACTGACCCCGCTCTATTCGCTCGAAGGAAAATCATCACGCGACTCTCCAACCATCGTGTTCGCCAACGAATTCTTCGACGCGCTGCCCGTCGAGATCCTCGGCCCAAAGGGTTCGCTGCGTATCGACGCAAGCGACGGGCATTTCATCGAAACCTGGGCACGGCCCTCGCCCGAAGAAATGGAATTCCTCGATCGCTACTCAGTCCATCCCGAACCGGACGAGCGAATCGAAGTTTCGCTGGTGGCTCAACAATTCATGGATCGCATTGCCGGCGAGGTGCAGCGCGGGTTTATCATTGCGATCGATTACGGCTACACTCGAGACGAGCAGCTTGCCGGACGTCATCGCGGAACGGTCAAGGCCTTGCGCCAGCATTCAATCAGCGACAATCCATACGAAGCTCCTGGCGATCAGGACATCACCGCTGACGTGAACGTCACGGCGCTCGCCGCTGCTGCCGAAAGGCGCGGGATGCAGACACACAGATTGGTAACGCAATCACAGTTTCTGATGGGTATTGGCGAAGCTAATCAGTTTGCCGACGCCTTCGAAGAATGCCGACTGCCGCAGGAGCGAGCAAAGGTCGCGCTACAACTCAAGCATCTGGTCACGCCTGCGGGCATGGGGGAGAGTTTTCAGGTGATGATTGCCAGCAAGGGAGTGGAAGAAGAAAAAGTATCAGTGCTTTCGGGGCTGAGTTTCGGCCGCTCGCGGTAACACGGCCTCCGGATACTCAAACACGCCGCGCCCTGACTTGCGTCCCAGCCGCCCCGCCTTCACGTATTGCACCAACAGCGGCGCGGGGCGATATTTTTCTCCCAGCGATTTGTGAAGATACTCAAGAATATTCAGCCGGGTATCGAGTCCGACGAGATCGACAAGTTCGAATGGGCCCATGGGATGGTTCAGGCCGAGTTTCAGCGCTTTGTCGATATCCGCCGCTGAGGCAATTCCCTCCTGCAGCATATAAAAGGCCTCGTTGCCGATCATGGCGTTGATGCGGCTGGTGATGAAGCCGGGCGATTCCTTGATCACCACCACTTCTTTGCCCATACGCTTGCCCACTTCGACGGCAGTCGCCAGCGTGTCGTCATCGGTTTCGAGCGCACGCACTACTTCGAGCAGCTTCATCTTGTGCACGGGATTGAAGAAATGCATCCCAACGCACTTCCTGGCGCGATAGCTCACGCTGGCTATTTCCGTGATGCTGAGAGAAGAAGTGTTCGACGCCAGAATGGTAGTGGGGCGGCAGATTTTGTCGAGCAGAGTAAAGATCTCAATTTTCGACTCCATCTCTTCCGGCACAGCTTCAATCACCAGATCGGCTTCACGCGCGGCTTCATCCACCGAGCCCGCATATTCCAGGCGCCGGAAGGCGGCGTCGGCATCGGGGGAGGAAACTTTTCCCAGTTCAACTGCTTTATCGAGATTCGAACGAATTTCAGTTTCGGCTTTACGCAGCGCGCCCGGCAACAGGTCCTCTAAAATTGTGCGGTAGCCGCCAACGGCTGCGGCGTGCGCGATGCCCCGGCCCATGATGCCGGCGCCGATCACCGCAATGGTCTTAACCGCTGCCACTACTGCGCCACCACTCTTTCCTTTTCCAGATCTTTGATTGCGTCATTAAGTGCATTACCTGCGGCCCGCAAGCTGTCGGCCAGCCGCTTGCGCTCTTCGACGTTCATGGCTGGGATCGAAATACAGATGCGGCGCAGCGTAGTTGTAATGTCTTCGACGTAATTCATTGAGCGGATAAGTTCCCCAGATGCAGGCATGAAGGCTCCTCTATTTTTGCCGGTTTCGGCCGGTTCCGATAACTGCCCGTCCCGCTTCCTCTTAAACAAAATGCGCCGGACGGAACTTCTATTTTGGACGTGTCCGCGAATTTAGTAAAGGCGGGCGCCGAAAGCTCACCTCTCATTTATTAACAATGATTTGACGGGAACACCTTATAATTCCTATCGATTCTTTTAATGGGCCTTCCGACCTTACGGCGAATCTAAGGACTATATGGCAGACAAGCCCTTGAAACGCTACATTTTCGCGAGCGACTTCGATCAGACGCTCACCTTCAACGACTCTGGCTACGTGCTGGCGGAGCTGGTGGGCATTCCTACTGCGGATTTCGAACGCAAAGCCAAAGGCATGGCGAAGATCAACCTGGTACAGCAGGGAGCGGAGCTCGCCTACCTTCTTCTGCACGATCCCGAGTTCAAGGCAAAGGTTCGAAAAGAACATCTGCACGAGGTCGGCAAGCGCATTCGCCTGAAGGGCGACATCAAGCTTCTGTACCAGATTTTAGAAACCGGAGTAGATGGTCACGTCTTTGATTTCTATGTTCTGTCGGCGGCGCCGGTCGAGGTAATTTATTCGGCGCTCGAGGGTATTGTCCCGCAGGATCACATTTTCGGCACGGAGTTTCATTACAAAGCCAGCGGGGAGATCGACACGATTATTCGCGCCACGGCCGGCTACGGAAAGGTCGCGGTCCTAAACCAGTTGCTGGCCGAACACGTCATGGGTCCCGATCACGTGATCTATTCGGGAGATGGCAGCTCCGATATTCACGTGATGTTGCAACTGAATGCGCGCGATGGTCTTACGATTGCCGTCTCGGAGTCGCCACACATTTCGCAGATTGCGAAGCGCACGGTGCTGAGCACCAGCGCTTTGGCGGTGCTGGCGCCCATTCTCGAAGAAGTAGTGGGATGGGAGCGATCCCGCATTCGCAGTTTTTTCGAAGCCAACGGCATGCTGATTCAGGAGTGGGAGCGTGTCCGCACGGACTGGCTCACGTTGCGTCCGGCGATCGTGGAGCCTGCGGAACCGGTGAGTTTGGCGTGACGATGCCTGGTTACGCTGGATAAATTGTTTACACGATCATGCTGCGTGATAAGAGCCTCATTCCGCTGTCTCACCAACATCAGCGGGCGCTGGCATTGTGTGTGCGCATCGACCGCGCTCAGCCCATTCCCGGCGCGGATTTGCAGGCCTGGCAAGTTGAGATCGTGTTTCATTTCGAGCAGGAGATCAGAATTCATT
The DNA here is from genome assembly GCA_003131635.1 of Acidobacteriaceae bacterium. Lineage (GTDB taxonomy): Bacteria > Acidobacteriota > Terriglobia > Terriglobales > Acidobacteriaceae > Sulfotelmatobacter. The sequence continues at coordinate 41,878 of PKVZ01000173.1, read as the reverse complement.
TCGCGGCCGAAGAAAGTGTGATCTTTCCGGCTGCTCGACAGTTCGCGGAATTGGTTCCGCTGGTGGAAGAACTGATCGCCGAGCATGCGTCGTTGCGTAAAGTTTTTGCCCTGGCTGAGGCGCGCCAGCTCTCCGCAGAAAATTTGGCTGGCTTCGCGCAACAGCTCTCGGCCCACATCCGTAAGGAAGAGCGCCAGCTGTTCGAGGGCATGCAGCAGTTGATGAAACCCGCAGAGCTTGCAAATCTTGGATTAAGGTTGGAGGCCGCACTGAAAGACGCTTCGCAGGCGTGCATCTTGCCGAATGAGGCAACAAAATTAAAACCGACGCGGTAGCCGCGAGGTAACAATCGCGGAGTGTTTGGCCTCATGTCTCCAGCCGGAAACGCGTCTCCGCCAGCCGATAGAGTTTGCGCCAGACCAAGCGGTTGACCGTCACCACCGTCGCTGAAATCATAATGGTTGCGCTATAAACGATCTCAGTACGGACGGGAAGCGTCGGAGGGTTTTCCACAAGCCAGCAACCGACGATTCCGTTAGAATCTGCACGATGCCCGCACACTCAAAGCTCATGCACTCTGACGATTACGTGGAGTACTGCCGTGAGACGGCCCGCCATGTCAGAACTCTGCATGACTTGGCCCTACGGGGCAGAAACAAAGAAGAAATCACCCGGCAAATTCATGAGCGCATCGTTGAGGCGGTTGGCCTTCAATCCGGAGACGATTTGGTAGATATAGGCTGCGGGGACGGCACGCTGTTGAGAATGGCCGAGCGCATCGGAACAAGAAGTGCAACGGGCCTGCTGGCAACTGAAGAAGAAGTCGGAGTGCTGACGAAGTCTGGCTTAAATGTTAAGCAAGGTTTCACTGACCAGCTACCGATTAACGGCGAGAGCGCCTCCGTGGTGGTGTGCAACAGCGTGTTGCTGGTGGTTTCCAGAGAAAAAATTCCCGCCAGCTTGCACGAAATCTACCGTATCGCCAAACCCGGCGCCCGCATCTTCGTGGGAGAGATTCCCTTTGTTCCCGGCCGCGCTCCGGAGCCAAAGTTTGAGAGCCGCAGAGAAACCCTTTCGTATCTGTACCGCACCTATGGCCTGAGAACGTGGTTCGGAATGCTGCGCAGGATGATCTATTGGACGCTGGTAGGGAAACCTCCGGTCATACTCGACGGTACGCAAATTTCTTTTTATGCGCAGCCAGACGAGTTTATTGGCATGGCGGAGGCCGCCGGCTTACAAATCGTGCGCTACTGGCAGCATGAGTATCCAAATACCCGCAACAATTACCTGCTTCAGAAAGCGAGTTAGGCCGCGAAGTTCTCCTGCGAAGGAAGTGGAAACGGCTGAGGCAGCCGGTCCGTCACTTCGGCAAGGTGAGCAAGTTTGGCCGTTAAGTCAGCCGTAAACTCTCCGGGAGCGAGCCGCCAACTCCAATTCCCGTCATCGAGGCTGGGCGTATTCATGCGGGCTTCGCTGCCCAGCCCGAGGATATCCTGCATGGGGATGAGGGCAAAATCGGCCACCGAGCTTTGCGCGGCACGGATGAAAGCCCAATGAATTCCATCGTCACAGCGGCCAAGATAACATTCCGCATGGCGGCGTTCGTGATCGGCGGCGCCGGATTTAAACCAGCCAACGGTCGTATCGTTGTCGTGCGTTCCCGTGTAGATCACTTTGCCTGCNNGGAATCTGCAGCCGCTCGCGCAGAGCGTGCACTTCGGGCGTGATGTAGCCCAGATCTTCGGCGAAAAATGGCAGTCCGCCGAGCGCTTCGCGCAGCTTGTGAAATAAATCGTCCCGTGGACCATCTACCCATCGGCCGTTGATCGCGGTCGGGTCGCTCGCTGGTATCTCCCAGAACTGATCAAAGCCGCGGAAATGATCGAGCCGAATGTAGTCGGAATTTCGCGTCGCCCAGCGCAGGCGCTGAATCCACCACTCGTATCCCTGCGCCTTCATCACATCCCAGCGATACAGAGGATTGCCCCAGCGCTGTCCGGTCTTGCTGAAAAAATCAGGAGGCACTCCGGAAACCACCTCGGACTCGAGATTCTCATTCAGACGAAAAAGATCGCGGTGCATCCAGACATCGGCGCTGTCGTAGTTGACAAAGATGGCGACGTCGCCCACGATGCGAATCTTGTTCTCGGCAGCATATCGGCGCAGTGCCTGCCACTGTTCGTAGAAAGCAAACTGCAAAGCACTGCGGACTTTCAGATCGTCCGCCAACTCCTTGCGGGCACGTTGCAACGCACTGGCTTCACGGCGCGCAAGTTCCGCCGGCCATTCATTCCAGCTCGCCAGTTTATGCCGGGCACGCAATGCGTCGAACAGAACGAAATCATCCAGCCACCAGGCATTCTCCCCGCAAAAGCGCTCGAAACGTTCGCGCGCACCCGCAGGCGCGGAAGCGACAAAGCCGCGCCCAGCCTCAAACAGCAAAGGCATTTTCGCGGCGAAAATCCGGTCGTACGCAACCGGACCAGATTCGGCTGCAAGATGAGAAATTTTCTGGTGATCGATCCAGCCATGGCTGGCCAGCCGTTCCAAACTAATCAGCAGCGGATTGCCGGCAAATGCCGAGATGGAGGAATAAGGCGAATTACCATAGCCTAGCGGACCCAGAGGCAGAACCTGCCAGAGTCCCTGACGGGCAGCAGCGAGTGAATCCACAAAACGATAAGCGGCAGGACCGAAATCACCGATGCCGCCGTGCGAGGGCAGCGACGTGGGATGCAACAAAATTCCTGCGGAGCGCGGAAATGACATGCAACTCGATCGCTGTTTCAGATTCCCGACTCGCTCCCCGCGCGGGTCAGCGTTTTCATTTCATCCTGGTTGATCTTTATTTTGCCCGACTTCTCCATCTGCTCGCGCAGATTANNGGAGATTGCACCTCGGTTACTGCAATCACCACTCCGTTGGCCCCGCTGTTGATAGGGCCGCTAATGTCCCCGGGCCTCATGCTGAAGGCAACCGCAGCCTGTCCCGTCATCGATCCGATATCGGGAACCTGTCCATCGGGTGAAACGAACTCGCTCGTCTTCACCGTAGCGCCCAACTCTTTGGCCGCTTTTTTCAGATCATGGTCCGCCTTGGCGCGGTCGGAGAGTTCTGCCGTCTTCTGTGACAACAGTATGTTCGAGCGCTCGTTCTTGAATTCTTCTTCCACCCGAGTGCGGATCTCGTCAAAGGTTGGCGTCGATTGCGGTTTCACCGCCAGCAAATCGAAGACAGCGAAGCCTTGCGATGTTGCCGCCATCTGCGGCGGCGATTTCTCCGCCGCTGTGAAAACCGCGTCCATGAACTGCGGGGCGGGGCCTAGTCCTGGCACCATATCTTTGCGGCTGAAAAAATCAGAAGTTGTGACCGGCACGCCTTTCGCGGCGGCGGCGGCATCCAAGCCCTGTTTTGTGGCCGCCTGCAACAGATCTTCCGCCTGCTTCTGAGCGATCTCCTGCGCTTTCTGCTGTTTGAGGATGGGCTCGATCTGGTCTTTCACTTCGTCGAGGGTTTTCATGTGCGCGCCCTCGCGAGCATCGACGCGGATAATGTGAAAACCGTAACTGCTCTTCACCAAGCCGCCGACCTGACCAATGGGCTGCGAGAAAGCCGCTTTCTCAAACTCCGGAACCGTGCGGCCCTTTCCAATCCATCCCAACGAACCGCCTTCTTTCGCGCTGCCCGGGTCTTCGGAATACTTTCTGGCGAGGTCTTCGAATTTCGCTCCTGCCTTGAGCTGTTTGATCAAATCTTCCGCGCGCCGCTGAGCTTCAGCCGCAGCTTTTTCATCAACCTTGCCGTCCGGCCCGGGAAGCGGGGTCTTGATCAGAATGTGGCTGACCTTGGCCTGCTCCGTGACTCGATACTGATCGCGATGCGAGTTGTAATACGACTGCAAATCGTCGTGCGTGATTTGTACGCCGTTCTGAATTTTCGACAGATCGATCATGGCGTACTTCACTTTGCGCTTTTCAGGAATAGAATTCGCGTAGTTTTTCTGATGGGTGTCGTAAAACGCTTTCAGCTCTTCCGTCGTGGGATGAAGGCCTTTCTTGATGTCATCCTGCTTCAAGACGGCATATTCGAACTTCACCTTTGTATTCTGCTTGTCGAATTCCTGACGAATCGCCGCATCGCTTACCGATGCACTGCCAGTAATCAGCGCCTGCAATTTGGTGATCAAAATTCCCTTGCCGACGGAATCTTCGAAGGTGGCAGGGGTGAGGTTGTGCTGCTGCAGCAGACCCTCGTATTCAGCCTCACCTATAAAGGTTCCGCCGGGAAAGAAAATTTCCGAATACTGGCCATGCTGCAATTCATCCTTGATTTCCTGCGGGGTGGCTTTCAACCCCAGGTGCTGGGCCTCGGCGACCAATGCCTGCCGGTCGACCAGCTGGTCGGCGGCGCGTTGCGCAAAAAAAGGCAGCAGGATGGAAGCATTCGCGCCCAACTGCGCGCCCTGCTGTTGCAGCATCCCACGCGCCGTTTCCCGCACTTCGTCGGCGGTAATATCCTCGCCGTCCACTTTGGCGACAACGCCCTTGCCGGGCGTACCCGTCAAGTCATTTCCCAGATTGCCGGGGATAAAAGCAATCACCATGGCCGCGCAAATAAGCAGCAACAGGCCGCTGAGCACAATTTTCTTGAACGGTCCTTCAGTTTGCAGAAAACGAATCATCTTGTCACTCCGGAGTTATACAGCGGAATTAGCCATTATAAACTACGTAAGCCTCGGGCTGGCTGGGAGGCCCGCGCTATGTCGCTCCGTATCCAAGCTTGTCCAACAAGCCTCTTCAGCGAGCTTCTCCGGCAAGCGTCTCCAAATCGCCTATTGAAACGTATCAATAGACGTGTTATCCATCTTGTGCCTGGAGAAATAGTCTGTACGCCTCTTTAATTCTGTAATTCAATGGCACGCAAGGGAGCTACATGATTTTTGGAAAACGGTTCCAGAGCCGATCGTTAGCGCAGTTGTTGGCCATTCTATTCGTTTCGCACTTCGTTCTCGCCGCAGACCCCGCTGCTGCCAAATCGCCGGAACAGAACATGGCCGCCGAAAAACTCGTTTTGCGCGACCATTGGGCTTTGCAGTCATCCGCCAAGATCGAGGGCAAGGGTGAAGTCCTCTCCACTACCGGCTTCGCTCCCCAGGGATGGCACAACGCTAGCGTTCCTACAACTGTGGTCGCGGCACTGGTCAAGGACAAGACGCTGCCGGACCCATTCTTCGCCATGAACCTTCGCCAATTCCCCGGCGTAACGTATCCCATCGGCGGAAATTTTTCCAATATCGCCATGGAGCCCGATAGTCCTTACGCGGTCTCCTGGTGGTATCGCAACCAGTTCGCCGCGCCCGCGGCCTACAGCGGAAAAACTGTCTGGCTGAATTTCAAAGGGATCAACTACCGCGCCAACGTGTGGCTCAACGGCAAGCAGATTGCCAACTCCAACCAGATCGCCGGAGCCTGGCGCACTTATGAACTCAACGTTACCGATGCGCTGAAGCCCGGCGCCGAAAACGTTCTCGCAGTGCAGGTTTTTGCCCCGACGGAAAACGACCTCGCCATTACCTTCGTCGATTGGAACCCCGCGCCTCCCGACAAAAACATGGGCCTGTGGCGCGAAGTTTACCTCACCACCAGCGGACCGGTTGCTGTGCGCTACCCTACTGTTGTTTCGAAGTTAAATCTGCCAAACAATGATTCCGCGCGGCTTACCGTCACCGCACAACTGAAAAACGGCACGAGCCATCCGGTCAAAGGCAAGCTGAAAGGGCAGATCGAGAACATCGAATTCGGGCAGGACGTCGAACTCGCCGCTAACGAATCTAAAGACGTCACCTTCACTCCGGAGCAATTTTCTCAACTGATTTTCTCCAATCCGCGGCTGTGGTGGCCGGCGCAGATGGGCAAGCCGAATCTTTACTCGCTGAAGATGGAATTCGAGATTGACGGCGCCACCAGCGACCGTTCCCAAACCCAGTTCGGCATTCGCGAAGTAACTTCCGAGATCAATGCCATAGGCGGGCGTGCCTTCCACATCAACGGAAAGAACATTCTGATCCGTGGTGGCGGCTGGACGCCCGACNNTGGTGATGGCGGGATGGTGCTGTTGCGATTTCTGGGAGCGCTGGCCGCGCTGGAAACCGCAGGATTTCGAGATCGCTCAGCAGTCGCTCCGCGATCAGATCTATCGCCTGCGCAGCCATCCCAGCCTGGTCATGTGGCTGAATGGCAGCGACAATCCGCCACCGCCAGATGTCGAGCAAATGTATCTGGACATTGAGAAGCAGCTTCTGTGGCCGAATCCCGTGGTTTCCTCTGCCACGGGCAAAGCCACCACCGTTACCGGCAATAGCGGCGTCAAGATGACCGGGCCCTATGAGTATGTAGCTCCCAGCTATTGGGAGCAGGACACTCTGCAGGGCCAACCGAACCGCAAGGGATGCAATCCTGGCGGTTGCGGCGGTGCCTACGGCTTCAACACTGAAACCAGTATGGGACCGGCAGTGCCGCCGATCGAAAGCATCGGCGCCATGGTGGGCAAAGATCACCTGTGGCCCGTCGACGATGTTTGGAACTATCACGCCGGCGGCGGAGAATTCAAAACCATCAACGTATTCAGCGATGCGCTTGCCAACCGCTACGGCAAATCGGATAACGTCGAAGATTTCGCCTTCAAATCGCAAATGCAGACGTACGAAGGCGTGCGCGCCATGTATGAAGCGTACAGCCGCAATAAGTATCAATCGACCGGCGTAATCCAGTGGATGCTGAACAATGCATGGCCCTCGATGATCTGGCACCTCTACGATTACTACCTTCGCCCCGGCGGCGGCTATTTCGGCGCGAAGCGCGCCCTGGAAGCGCTGCACCCGGTGTATGGTTACGACGACCACTCGATCTGGGTGGTCAGCAGCCAGTACGAAGATGCGAAAGGGCTAAAGCTGACAACGAAGCTTTACAACCTCGACACGGCAGAGAAGTTTTCTCATCAGGATTCTCTCGATGCTGCCGCCGACAGCACGGCTAAGATTCTCACACTACCCGATGTTCCGGGCCTCAGCTCCGTGTACTTCGTAGCACTGCGCCTCACCGATTCAGCCGGCAAACTCGTGGGCTCAAACTTCTACTGGCTCTCTACGAAGCCCGAGACTATCGACTGGGCTAAGTCCACTTGGTGGATGACTCCAACCGATTCTTTCGCGGACTACACCGCCCTCGCGCAACTTTCCAAGATAAAGCTTAAAGTTACCGACCGCACCGAACGAAAGGGCGACGAATTCATCACACATGTCACGCTCGAAAACCCCAGCAAGAGTCTGGCTTTCTTTGTCAGGTTGAAAGTTCAAAAAGGAATGAAGGGAGAAGAAATTCTGCCGGTGCTCTGGGACGACAACTACATCTCGCTGCTGCCCGGCGAGAAGCGCGAAGTTACGGCCACTTATCGCACCGGTGAATTGGGGAGCGAAAAAGCTGCGGTAAGAGTCAGCGGCTGGAACGTGGAATAAGCGACGGGATCATAAGCGATTTGCGTAATTGCGGATCGAGACCGCTTTTATTTTCTGTTAACAATTGTCATCTTCTTTTAATAACTCACTTCCCATTTAAGGACCGCGAGGGACTTAAAACCATCGATATCTAGTTTTTGGATTGACGGGCGGGTTATTTTCTAGATGGTCGGCAGGCAGTTCCTGTGTCGACTTCAAGATACAAGCTAATTCCTCGCGTGGAAGAAGGTATATCCCTGCGAGAAAGCAAGAAGGAACGGCACGACTGGCCAGTGCTTTGAACTTGCCTTGAAAACTCCGAGAGGAAATTTTGCATGCGTCCGAAGAGCCACTTCGTCAACCTCGCTCTCTCTTTTCTTCGTGTCAGCTGCGTCATCGTAATAGCAGTACTGTGCGCATCCCTGACGGTCTCTGCCCAGGTAGTTCCGCTAGCGCAGCATGTGGTTCTGGTAATCGACGAAAATACATCCTTCAGCACGGTATATCCCAGCGGCATGCCGTGGCTGGTGAGCGAAGGAAAGAAATACGGCTACGCCAATAACTATTACTCGGACGTTAGCGGCTCACTGCTCGACTATTTGTATCTGGCGTCGGGCAGTTGCGAATCCAAGTATGAATGTGGAGGTGCACCGGTGTGCAGCCTTCCCTCGGGCAGCCACAACTTCAATTGCAACGGCAACGATTGTTTCACGTTGAACAGCTGCGCAGCGACCTCCACCAAAGATCCGATCACCGACGAAAACATTTTCCAGCTGATGGATAATCAGCCGCTCTCGTGGAAGGTTTACGTGCAGAATTATCTCAACGCCGGCGGCAATGTGAATGTTCCTGATTTCACCTCCGCGAACCAACCGCCATTCACACATTATTACGCGCGACACAATGCCGCGGTCTGGTATGAAGAGGTCCTGAGCAATACGCTGGGATCGCAAGGCAACATTGTGGATTTCGAGCAACTCGGAATCGATGTGGCCAATGGAACTTTGCCCCGCTTTGCGATCATTGTTCCCGATGGGTGCTGGAATCTGCACGACAGCTGCTCATCGCTTATCAATGCTGACGACTTCTTGAATAGCAATCTGACGCCCATGCTCAACCTGCCTGATTTTCAGGCTGGTGGAAGCGGACTGCTGATCGTGACTTTTGATAATGGCAATGGCGACGGAGCCGGAAAGGTATACACCGCAGTCATTGGACCGAATGTAAAGCCGGGCTATGTTTCCAACGTCTCTTACAAGCATGAGAACACGTTGCGAACCATGTTGGACGCGCTGGGGATCGAGAGTTACCCGGGATGGTCTGCGAGCGTTGCGGACATGTCGGATTTCTTTTCTTTGAATGCAGGCAGCGTGGTGATTAATTCGCCTCCGAATGGTTCGACGCAGGGCCCGTCCGTGCTGGTGCATGGAGGAGCGTCCGAACTGGGCGCGGAGATTGACCATCTCGAAGTGTGGGACACGTCCAATGAAAAAGCGACAAAGCTGGGAAACGTTTTCAGCGACACGATTAATCAGGCGTTTCCGGTGAGCGGAAACGGTCTGCATCAGCTGACGGTGGAGGACATCGGCGGGCCTCCAGGTTACAAGATTCTGCACACGGAAGTCACGAATTACACGGAATCTTCAACCTACGGCGTATTCGTGAANNTCGGGAATCGATCACATTGAAGTTTGGAATGGCAACACCAAGCTGGGGGACTCACCCAAAGGAACTAGCATAAGCCAGTGGTATTCGCTCGCGCCGGGCAAGTATACGCTGACGGTGCAAGACGTAACCGCAGGGGGCCAGCGTATCCACGAGGGCAACGTCAGTTTCACGGTGTCGTCCAGCCTGGGAATGTTCGTCAACTCGCCCGCCAACGATTCAACGTGGTCCACGACCACGGTGCCGATCAATGCTTATGCCTATGAACAGAGCGGGTCGAGTACACCGCTGGTCGATCACATTGAAGTTTGGGACAACACGCATGGAGTAAAACTGGGGCAATCCGCGACCGGTGTGGGAGTGAACAGCGTATTCATCAATCAGACCGTGACCTTGCCTGGGGCGGGAACTTACCAGCTCGCGATTGAGGATATCAATCCCAACAACGGCTACAAAGCCATTCACACCACGTATGTTACTGTCACCGTAAAGTGATGTAGCGGGAACTTTTACGCGTACCGGTGGCACAAGCGACGGTGAGCTTGTGCCGCCTGGTCCAAAATATGCTCATCCGACGTGTTGCGAGACGGAGAGAGTGTTGCCATCGGGATCTTTGAACCAGGCCACCTTGTCGCCTGAGGGCGCGGTCCATATCCCAAGCTGGTCCTGCTCGAAAAATCCGAATCTCTCGAAGTGGACTCCTTTGTCCTGAAGCCCCTTCACCATCTGCTCGATGGCGGTGACCTGCCATCCGAGAATCGTAAACGGAGCCGGCGTAAATGGCGGCGGGACTTTGGCGACTCGCACCATAATTCCGTTTGCATCCAGTACCAGGGCAAACCCGTCATCTTTAACAAAGCGCAGTCCCAACAAGCCGACATAAAAGTCTTTCGCCTTCTCAGTGTCTTTGGTTGGAACAAAAGCGGCAATATTCATTGAACCGAGCATTCAGCTTCTCCTTTCCCGCAAACGGCGAGTTGATTGTTATTCCTCCGGAGGCAGCTCGAAGTCGACGAGGTTGCCGCGGAAGCCTTTCGTTTTCCACGCACCCACTGCGATCCCCACTGCCATCCAGATGGCTCCGAAGACCAGAGCTTTGGGGCTTAAACTGATCCAAAGAAAAAAACAGATTACGAAGCCCAGCACCGGCGGAAGAAGATTGCCGAGTTTCTTTTCTTCTTCATGCAAATAATAACGAACGAAGGCTGCGGCATTCACACCCATGAAAGCGATCAGAGCCCCGAAATTGAGCAGATTAGCCCCGAGATCATAGCCTGTGGTAGCTCCAGCCAGGGCAGGAAGCAGAAATGCGCCGGCCAGCGCGAGGACGCCTACAAAAAGAACATTATTGCGTGGCACTCTTCGCTTGGCATCGACTGCCCCGAAGAAAGATTTTGGTAGAGCATTGCTTCGACCCATGCCGTAAAGTAGGCGCGCCGCACCTAACTGCGCTCCCATGCCGGAACCAAAGTTGGCCACCACCAGCGTGAATCCTACAATGGCAAAAAGAGGCGCCCACGCACGTCCGGCCACGAACGTAAAAGCGGTGTCCATGTTAGGGTACGGCTCCGAAGCCGGCCATATCAGTTGAGCCGCATACACCTGAAACGCGGATAAAATCCCGATCACGACACAAACCAGCACCGTAGCCAAAAGAATGTTTCGCCGCGGATTCTCGGCTTCTTCCGAGAGGGTTGAGATGCCATCGAAACCAATGTAGGTGAGCACCGCAACCGACGTCCCACCCAGTACCGCTTTAGTGTTCCAACTCGACGGGTCGTAAAAAGGCCGCGTGAAGAATGCGGCTCCGTCGTGAGGATGGCCAAAAATATAACGCGCAGCGGCGACAAAGAAGATCGCGATCACCACGCCCATACCTGCAGCCAGGGCCGTGTTTACTCGTGCAGAAGTCTTCACGCCTTGAACGTTTAATGCAGTAAAAACCAGCGCGAAGAAAACCGCCCACGCGGCATACGAGACCCCGGGCGCAAAAACATGCGCCTGTTGGCTGATCCAGATAATGCAGATCATGGGATTCAAAAGATAATCCATGACCATACTCCAACCGGTCACGTAACCGAGAGCGGGGTTAATTTCCTGTCCAACGTAAGTAAAAGCGGAACCCGCGCTGGGATACGCTCGCGCCATGCGTCCGTAGCTGATGGCGGTAAACAGCATGGCCACCATGGCGATGAGAATCGTGGTCACAACGTGGCCGCGGCCGCGGTTGCTGAGCACTCCAAATACCGACATGGGCGCCACCGGCTGGATGACGATAACGCCGTAAAGAATCAAATCCCAGAGCGTGAGCGTGCGACGCAGGCGGGGTGCGGACGACACAGGAGTGGCTGAAGTGGTTTCCATGGGTCGGCCTATTGGATTATGGGGGCCTTAAAATGTCAATATTAAAACGATTTTATATACCTTCGGCTGAGACTCACTTGGGCCCGTAGTCGAACGAATACCCGCGTTGCTCATTTCCGGACATTTGCCGCGTGTTGTATTCGAGAAGATAGTTCACGTGCGAATCGTCGAGTGGAAATGATTTGCTCACAGGATACGGATAATCACCCATTCTGAGAAAGGGCAGTGGCGCGACGAAATTTCCTTCGGCGGCGTAAAAGTCCATGTCCTTCTCATAGCCGTTGGCCGCAAAGAAATAATCGCGCACCCAGCCCTTCGGCAGATCTGGCAAATGAGCCGGATCGAAGTCGAGGCTCACCTCGTCGCCTGATCCAAAGACGACCAGCTTGTCGTCGAGTGCGGTCAGCAGCGGTAATACATCTCCATAGCGGGTATACGTTCCCGCAGGACGCGTGTACGGTCCGGTCGCGCTTGTCTTTTCATAAATGTATTCCACGTTGCCAGGCGGCGTGCCTTCGATCTTCAGCGGGAATCCGTGGAAGGCGAGATCGGCGCGGACGAGCGGAAATGGCGTCAGGCGCAGGCTTTCGGCTTTGTCTGTGCCCTCAGAATTCTGCGGTGTGCGGCTCACCAGAATGTTGTCCCAATAAATCTGCAGGTTCGTAGTAATGCGAATCTTCTGCGTACCCGGCGGTAGTTTGCCGCTGAGGTCGGCGGTCATGGTGCGCGGGCCTCCAGCGGGAAATCCCATGTCCTCGATCACCCGCACCCACTTGCCATTTGCGCCGAGTGCTTCGACATAAGGAGCAATCGCCTGCACTCCCGCTTGGGACGCGGCATACATGCTGTTCGCCGAAAAGTATTCGACTTCGCCGTGCAGCAGCAGCCACAACGGCCCGCCCTGATAGGCCTCGCCTAAATCAAGCACTAAACTGTGCGGCTGGGCAAACCCTTGAAACTGCGTCAACGCAAAATTGCCGAAGTAGTGATGCGACAGAAGATCGGGCAACACATCGTGGTCATGTTCATCCCACGCGCCCGCGGGTGGACGCGCGTCTTCGCTCTTGCTCACCACCACCTTGAATTCGGGATAAGGCGGGTTCGACGCGAAATATTCATTCGGATAAACATCAACATCATCGGGATGATCGACTGCCAACAATCGCGTCTGATCGAGATAGACAGCTTCCTCCAGCGGCTCCATAAATCGAAAGCTGAGCTTGCCATCTTTTTCACGAATCGCGTTCCTATCGATCTTGATGTACTCCACTGGACGTGGAATGTCGCGTTGGTTGGGGCCCACCCAGTGCCCGACCACGCCCGCGCCTAACATGTCGGCAACGAACTCGTAGCGTTCACCATTCCAGACAAACAGCGTGGGGCAGGAACTACCGCGCCGGTCGATCTCAAGAAATTTCTGTTCCTTATCGCCGGCGACGTTGATTTCGTCTTGCAACACGCCTGTCGGCCAAGTCATGCGGACGATGTCGGCGTCTTTAGAATCGCCGAGGCCAACAGTGAGATATGGTGAGTTCTGGCCGAGGTACCCGTTCGAGCCCGCGATCTCAAACTTCTGCCGGTTGCCGCCGGCGAACACTTCAACCTTGGTTCCGATGGCGCTCTTGTTGTCGGCCAGTCCCTTGAGCGAAAGGCGCAGCCAGTGATTCTGATTNNGTGACGTCTTTGAAGCCATCCGCGCCGAGATTGCGGAACAGGCGGATTTCGCCCTTGCCCTCTTTCATCTCTCGCTCTGTTTGGCCGACAACAACGATATCCACCCAGCCGTCGTTGTCATAGTCGATGGCTGCGACGCCGAAGGCTACGTCAAGATCAGTCTTCGGGAGCGGTATTGTGCGAAAACTCTTTCCGTGATCGTTATGCCAAAGCGACAGGGCGGCCACGCCCTGACCAAAATGCGTGGTCACCAGATCCATCCATCCGTCATGCTCGAAATCCGCGATAGCAACGCCGGTGGTAGCTTGCATGGAATTCTTGTCCCAGGGTTGGCGGGCAGTGAATTTCCCTTCGCGCGGGTTTTCAAAGATAACAGGGTCCAGTCCGGGTACGAAAATATCCACCGCGCGGTCATTGTTGTAATCGGTTCCCAAAGCAGTCCAGTGATTTCCGTGCCCAGCGATGCCCTTTTCCTCGGTCACGTCTGAGAACGTGCCATCTCCATTGTTGCGCCACAGCTCATCACTCACAGAAGAACCTTTATAGTTCCCTTTTGCGGAGCTACCAAGGAACAGATCAATATCTCCGTCGTGGTCATAATCAATCCATGTGCCGATGCGTAACGATCCATTCGCCTTCACCGGCAAATGCGCACTTGCGTCTTTGAACGTCCCGTTCTTTTCATTGTGTAGCAACAAGACTCGACCAATGAAACTCAGGGCTAAGTCAGCATACCCGTCGTTGTCGTAATCGCCAGCGCTGCAAGCAATCGCGTGGGACTTGGGATCCAATCCAGCCTTGGCGGTCACGTCTTCGAATTTGCCGTGCCCGAGGTTGCGGTAGAGAGATATGCCGCCTTGAGCGCCATAGTCCGTAACTAAGAGGTCGATGAGCCCGTCGTTGTCATAGTCGAGGAAGCACGCGCCCGGCCCATGGAAGAATTGAGCATCGCCGATCGCGGCGGCCCCGGCCAAGCCCGCTTCCTTGGTTACATCCACAAACTGCACCTTAATCTGCGCGGGCGCTTTCAAAACTGCTGACGGTGATTCGACGGCGCGCGAGTACTGGCCCTGCTCGCCGTAGGCCAGGCTCATGGGCGCGCCGATTTTGTTTTGCGTGATGTACTGGAATTTCTTCAGGTGCTCGCGGGCGTGCTCAATGTCGGCAGATTGCTGGTAGGCGCGCGACAGTCCGAACTCCGCGGAAGCATGCAGAGGATTGATTTGCAGCGCGTGCTGGAAGGCTTCAATGGCCTGCGGAAACTGCTTGGCCTGCACGTAAGCCGTGCCCAGGAAATACCAGGTGTCAGCGTCGTTCGGGTCGATCTCCGCTACGTGACGAAACGCATCGATCGCGGCCTGAGCATCGCCCGCATTCTTCGCGTACAGGCCGAGGTTATACCACGCTTGCGGATTCCTGGGATCCTGCTTGAGCGCGTCTTCCAGCGCAGCCTTGGCTTCGTCGATCTTCTGCAGGTTCAGGAAGGCGATGCCCTCATTCAGTCTCGCGATAGTGAGCTTAGGATCGAGTTCGGCGGCCCGTTGGAAAGACTTCAGTGCCTTTTCGAAAAGCTGCTGGTTCATGTAGGCGGCGCC
>PKVZ01000173.1:14449-27048 GCA_003131635.1 Acidobacteriaceae bacterium | reverse complement strand
AGTTTGTTACGGGATTGCGTCATTTGGTAGCTTTCGATGCCCCGTATGCGCGCGTGGCCACAATTCCCTTCCCTTCCTCTACCGTCACGGTTTGTCCGCCGTTGATGCTGGAGAGTTTATCCACCTGGCCGCTGGGCCATTGAATCTCGAGATTGTCAGCTTTGATTTGCGCGCCTAATCCGAAGGTGAGCACCAACTCGCTCTGCGAAAGATAACTCGATCCGGAGCGCAGCATCTTCCACTGTCTGTCTTTGTTATTGTCCGAAGTAACATGCACCACCGCGCCGATGCCGTCGCGGTTCGACTTCGTGCCCACCAGCTTCAGGCGCAGGCTGTGATTCGTTCCGCCTTCGTTATGGAATAAATAGGGCGGGCCGGAGTTGGTGGTTACCAGAACATCCAGATACCCATCATTGTCGATATCAGCGTAAGCCGCGCCCCGCCCCACTCTAGGCGCAGAGAAGGCTTGCCCCATCTGTGCCGTGACTTCCTGAAACTTGCCGCCCCCGAGATTGCGGAAGAGATGCGAAGGTTCAGCATAGCTGACACGCTTCTGTACGCGTTCGATCTGGTCTTCGATGTGACCATCGGCGACGAAAATATCCTGCCAGCCATCGTTGTCGTAATCGAAAAAGAAGCATCCGAATCCGAGTGTAACCAGCGTGGCTCGGCCCACTTCCGATTGCGGGGCTTCGTCTACAAATAAACCATTGCCCTCGTTGTGGTACAGCGAAACCATCTGATTGGCGAAGTTGCTGATGATCACACTGGGATGGCCGCTGCGGTCATAGTCCGCGGCATCCACGCCCATGCCGGCACGCGCAACACCGTCTTCGCTGAAAGCTATTCCGGAAGGCACTCCGCGCTCCTCGAACGTTCCATCTTTCTTGTTGAGATAGAGTTTGTTGGGCTGGGTATCGTTGGCGACAAGAATGTCGGGCCAGCCGTCGTCGTTGTAATCCAGTATGGCGACGCCTAAGCTTTTCGAAGTCGGATCGCCCAAGCCGGCCTTTTGCGTGACATCTTCAAACTTGCCACCGCCCAGGTTGTGCCACAAGCGGACTGAAGTGCCTTTGTACGATTCCGGAGTGCAGTAAGATTTATGCGCGCCGTCGAGCGTGCAGTATAGGTCGGTTTCCTCGGTCCAGCGCACGTAATTCGCGACCACCAGATCGAGTTTGCCATCGCGGTCATAATCCACCCACGCAGCGCTGGTCGAGAATTCACTGGGACCCCACATGCCGGCCGATTTCGTTACTTCAGTGAACGTCCCGTTGCCGTTGTTGTGGAAGAGATGACTCTGCCCCAGGGCGGTGACGAACAGATCGTCGAAGCCGTCGTTGTCGTAATCACCGACCGCGACTCCAAGTCCGAACATGGGCACGGCTAAACCTGCCTGACGAGTTACATCGCTGAAGGTTCCGTTGCGATTGTTGTGGTATAGCTTTGGAGTCGTTGGCCCGGCGTGGGAGTGTTCGGGCCAGTCCGTGCCATTGACCAGAAAAATATCCGGGTAGCCGTCGTTGTCGTAGTCGATAAAGGCGCAACCCGGGCCCATGGTTTCCGGCAGCCACTTTTTTCCGAACGCGCCATTGTTGTGGGTGAAATGGATGCCGGCTTGCGCGGTGACGTCGCGGAAGTGGATCTGCTGGGCGTGGCTTATTGCCGAGGAACAAGCCAATAACCACAGAGACACAGAGACACAGAGAAGTCTCCAATGAGAGGAAATCATCGTGAGGCTCCGAAGGCTGGCCGAGCCTTGCTCGGCTGGACAGCCGTGGCAGCTGTCCCCACATGGGTGAGCAGCGGCAGCGGAACGGAAACATGTTCATGCACGGCTTGCCGCTCGTTGTTATCTTCCGGATGCGCTTGACGGTATGGCCCGGTGATCGCTTGGGACGACTCATCCGCCTTGAACCGCATGTAGCGCGCCTCGTGCTCCTTCGCCAGTTTTTCGTTGCCCAGACCGTTGTAGCAAAGCATCAGATTGTAATGCGCTTGCAGATCTTCGGGATCAATCGTGAGAACAGATTGCAGCGTCTTCACCGCCTCAGTGTATTTCCGCTGCAGAAAAAGAATGCGCGCCAGATCGTTGAGCGCAACGCGGTCGCGCGAATACTGGCTGAGAACAATGTGCAAGCGGGCGGCAGCGTCATTATATTTACCTTCCGAGCGTAGTACCCGAGCGTAGAAATAGTTAGCTCGCGCCAAAGTCGGAGACAGCGATAGCGCCTTCTCGAGTACGGTGCGGGCGCGTTCCATGTCGCCTTCCTGCACGGCGCAGCGGCCGATATTCACCCAGCCATCGGGATTGGCAGGATCGGCTTCTGTTACTTTCTCAAACGCAGCGGCGGCGCCCTTCAGATCGCCTTGCAGAAACAAGCCTATCCCGTAGTCGTTCCAGCGCTGCCATTCATTCTTGAGCGCGATTGTTTTCGGTTCGAAGGCAGGCGTGTTATGCGCAACCACCGGCAGCGTCACTTCATCCTCTGCCACGGTCTCGACAGGCAGGTCAGGAATCTTTTCCTGCTTCGCCGAAACGCCGCTCAGCGACGCTGTGAACACTGTGGGGCGGTCGTCGTAGTCGGGTGAAACCCCATTCGGCGATGCTGGGTCGGGCTGCCCAGCAAACGCTTCATGCGTGCCATACCACGAAAACTTGCGATAGCACAGACGCGCATGCAGAGTGATTTTGTTGCCGGCGCTTTCTGGAATCGACATGCGGTAGTGCACGGTGTCGGCCGCCCCGGGTGGAATCAGCCGCACATATACCACGGCCCGTGTAGCCCATGCGTTGCGCTTATTGATCGGGTTACCGTGCGCATCGATCTGTAGCGAGCGATAGAAGTGAGCGCCTTTTTCGACCGGACCCTTGCCGTCGCCCTCGACCATGCCGCTCCAGAAAATTGTCTGACCTCTGTCGTCCGTGCCCTTCAGTTCGAGCCACGTATCGTAAGCGTCGACCGTGCCGCCGGGGAAAAAGTGGCCGACCTTTTTAGTGCGGACGACGACATCTACGCGCACTGTATCGCCCCGCCGCAGCGCAGGCTGCACGCGATTCAGAGGGGCGGTGACCGGCGCAACTTCTCCGCCCACACCGGGAATGATCTTGGTCTCCGCTTCTTCGCCAACAGCGAACGTTGTGGCCAGTTCCGATTGACTAGTTGCGCCCGACTTCAGCGGCGCCTGCGCCGGAGACACAGCGAAGATGTCTACGGTAAGCGCCCCGCTCTTCAGAAACCCTTCAGTCAGTTTTAGTTGTGCGGCATCTTCATTCGCCGTGGGCACCGCTGTGTTGGCGCCGGGAAAACGATGAGAGTGAACAAATCCGTTAACGTTGCCCGCGTCCATCGATGCCTCCGCCGGCATGTGGCAATCGGCGCACTGTTGCGGCTTTGGAGGGTAATAGAACGACCGCGCCCCTTGCCCGGAAACTCCGCTGGCCTGCCAGTTGTCGTATTCGTTGAAGCCGCGGAACCAGCGATAGTGATTGACCGGCACATCGAGGTGCACCTTGTGGCAGGTGGAGCAGAACTCCGCGGTTTGCGTCTTCATGAATGGCTTGAGGAAGACACGGCGGTGCGGTTCGGGATTCAGCCTGATCAGAAAATCGTGCAGGGCGCGCGCCACGGGATTCTGCGTAGCCGCCATCTCATGCAGTTTGGGATACTCCAAATAAAAATCCGCCTGTCCCATCGTGCTCTTCACGTTGGCGATGGAGTGGCACATCATGCAACCCAGCCCAGCCTGCGATTCCGGACGGTGCACAATCTGCTTGATCGGCGTATCCATCAGACCGCTGTAAAGCACCGCTGGGTCGTGGCATCCGCCACACCATTTCGAAGGCTGGGTACCCACGGTGTCCTGCATGTACTCAATCGCCTTGCGGTACCACTGATTGTTGAACGAAGAAAAATGGTGCGCCGAGCTGAACCACTGGTTGTAAATGTCTTCGTGGCAGCGCTTGCAGGAGTCGGACTCCATGAAGAACTTGCTGGGGATTTTCTGCTTGCCATAGACTTGGGCGGAACTGGGAAAGAACGCTCCATCTGGCCCATCGCCTTCGCCGTTCATGTTGTCGGGCGGCATGGCGGGATTCTGAATGCGGCTGCGCGTCTGCCAACTTTCGCGCAGGTAACGCGCGCCATATCCGATGCCTGCAAGCAGTAGAAGACAAACCGCGGCGCGCAAAACCGCGGTGGCCGCGCCCGAAGCTATATCTCCGCGTCTCCCGAGTTTCTCGGCGATGAGAAGGCCAACGCCGATTAACGAGATTACGATATGGAGATAAAGCCACTTCCATTCCGAGCGCGGCGTGCCGATTTTGATGAGAATGAGTCCCAGAACCGCTCCTGCCGCGATGAGCAACCATCCTGCGCGTGCGAGAAAGCTTTCGTTTTGCAGCAGGCGAAACAGCGCGGGGAGAAGCAGAATTGCCGCAATCACTCCCGCCAACGCGTGCAGCAGCACCACTCCTGCGTAAAAAACATTAGCCTGCGGAAAGGTGTACAAATACGCCGCGGAAATTACTAGAAATGGTACAAGCCAAGACAGTGCCCGGCCAACGAAACTCGGGGATGATGAATTTTCTCGCATTGAAACGATCGGATGCGGGCAGCCGACTTCAGTCCCACAGTGATTGAAATCGCGTGGAAACCAAGGTACTCAGGTGGCCGAGCAAGGGGAATAATGCAAAAATACTATTCCCTGAGACCGAGGCTTTCCACTCGCGGAATCCTCCACGCGCCACAGCGTTTCTCCAGCGCGGCTGCGACGGACAACACCTGCTCTTCCTCCCAAGGCCGCCCGACGATCTGCACTCCTATGGGCAACCCCTCGGACGAGCGGCCCACGGGAACCACCGCGGCCGGATTGCCTAACAGGTTGAAGAATTCCGTGTAGCTCCAGGCATCGAGATAGTTGACGGTCTTGCCATCAATTTGCCAACTGCGTTCGCCATGACGGAACGCGGGGATGGCCGCAGCCGGGCACAACAGGATCGGATAGCGTTCCATCTGCGCTAAGAATTGGGCGCGCGCGGCATCACGACGGATCCAGGCATCCAGAAGCGACCGTCCGCTGTGGACTGGCTGGGCCGCGGACCATTCAAGAAATTCCCTCAGGATCGGACTGAGATCCGATTCGCGGCCGTTGAACATGGGCCGCAGCAGCATGCCACCGGCAACGACGAAATATTTCCACCAGAGCTGCCGCGCTTCTTCCAATCCTTCCGGCCGAAATGGTTCCACTTGAAAACCAGCGCTGCGCAAGGCTTCTGCGGCATTACGCACTGCGGTGCGGGTTTCTGCGGTGACTGGAGTCCGTCCGTCATCTTCAAAATAACCAACTCGAAGCGCCCGGGTTTCGTCTTCATTTGGCCAGCGCACGGGCACGGGGGCGGCATTGGTGTCGCCCACATCCGGCCCTTGCATTACCTCGAAGAGAAGTTTCAAATCGGCAACCGTGCGGGCCATGGGACCGACGACACCGATGGAAGCAAACGGCCCTGCGGATACGGGAAAATGTCCGGTCGCTGGGATGCGCCCCGGAGTCGGCTTCAGGCCGCAGATTCCGCTGAAGTGGGCGGGCACTCGAATCGAACCGCCGCCGTCGCTACCCACGCCTCCGGCGGACAGGCCAGCAGCAATCGCCGCGGCTTCTCCACCACTGGAACCGCCGGGCGTGCGCTCCAGGTCCCAAGGGCTATTGGTGCGGCCATAGAGCAGGTTGTCCGTTTCCCACGCCATCAGCAATTCAGGCGTGTTGGTTAGCCCCAGGATAATTGCGCCGGCATTTTTCAGGCGTGTAACCAGCACAGCATCTTGCCGCGCGACGAATCCTGCGCGCAGGCGGGTTCCGGCTTCGCAACGCAGACCCTCCACGCCGAAGGAACTCTTGATGCTGATGGGAACTCCGTGCAGCGGGCCGAGCGTTACTTGATTCATTACGGCGGAAGCCGCATTCTGCGCGGCTTGCCGTGCCCGGTCGGTATCGACTTGAACAAATGCATTTAATGTTGGATTCAGTTTCGCAATCTTCGTCAGGTGCGCGTCTACGAGTTCTACTGGAGAGATCTCTTTCTTCCTGATTTTCTCGGCCATGGAAACAGCGGGAAGGAAGGTTAGATCGTTCATGAAGTTTTTTCCCGCAAGGCGCAATCGAGCATGCGCTTTTCCGCTAGAGTCAGGGCGCGATATTCGCCCTTCGCAAGGTCGCCCAATTGCAGAGGGCCAATGGCCACCCGGATCAGGCGTAACACTTCGATCCCTATTCCTTCAATCATGCGGCGTATCTGCCGATTCTTTCCCTCATCGAGAATAATTTCCAGCCAGCAGTTTTTCTGTCCTGTCCGTAAAAGTCGAGCCTGCTTTGCGCGCAGCGTATCCTCATCCTCGGTCCTCACTCCCCGCATCAATTTTTGAATGAATTCCTCATCGGCGACGGTTCCGACCTGCACATGATAAGTCTTCTCCAGATGAGATTGTGGCGCCGTAATCCGCGCGGCCCACTCCGAATCGTTCGTCAGCAGGAGCAGGCCCTCACTGGCCTTGTCGAGGCGGCCGACCGGAGCGAGCCAGGGCGGGATCTTCTTCGTCGTGCTTGATTTATTTCTGCAACAGTCGCTCAGTAGAGCGTACACCGTCTCGCGGCCCTTTTCGTCCGATGCCGTGGTCAGCACACCGCGAGGCTTGTTCATCATCAAGTAAATCTTCGGTTGCGGCTCGATTATTTTCCCATCGACCGCGATGTGATTCTGCGCTCTCGAAACCGGCGTCTCGGGATCTTTCCGGATCTTTCCGTTTAAGCTCACGCGCCCGGCGCGAATCATTTCGGCAGCCCGCGAGCGCGAACAGTAGCCAAGTTTCGACAAGATACGCGCCAGGCCGACCCGCCGGATGACTTCGTTCTCTCGCACCAGTTCATGCTAACCGAGAAGCCGATGAACCGCGAAGGGCACAAAGTTGACGAAGGATCATCAGGCACGTCAGCCACGATGCACAACATGCCGGCTCTTGGTAGGATGTTTGTCGTCGACTTAACCTAAGGAGCTTTCATGGCCCAACAACATCCGCCCCGCTTTCTGAAGATTGTGGAGGACGCGAAAACTCGCGTGCGCGAAACCAATGTCGAAGAAGTGAAGAAGAAGATGGATGGCGGTAACAAGTTTCTGCTGGTGGATGTGCGCGAAGAAAGCGAATTCGCCAGGGACCATCTGCCAAGGGCGGTGCATCTGGGCAAAGGCATCATCGAGCGTGACATCGAGGCTCGCGTGCCCGATCTTGCTTCAGAAATTGTGCTTTACTGCGGTGGCGGATTCCGTTCCGCGTTAGCGGCCGACAATCTGCAGAAGATGGGTTACACGAATGTGATTTCGATGGATGGCGGCATCCGCGGCTGGCGGGAGAAGGGATATCCGCTCACTAAGGAATGACGAAAAAGGTCTTGGGTCTTGGATGTTCGGCTGCAGATCCGACTGTGTCCAAAACCGACGATCCTAAGACCTGACACCTAAGACCGATTATCCCACTCACTTATGAATGGTCGCATCTTTTTCTGGTCGCTCACGTCGGCACTCGCCGGATTTCTCTTCGGCTTCGACACGGTCGTAATTTCTGGCGCTGAAAAGACAATTCAGACACTTTGGGGTCTCAGTCCCGGAGTGCACGGCATTGCCATGGCCTCTGCCCTCTACGGCACGGTGGTTGGCTCATTGCTTGGTGGCTGGCCCGCTGACCGATTCGGCCGCAAAGCCACACTGCTTTGGATCGGCATCCTTTACTTTGTCGGAGCGGTGGGCTCGGGTTTGGCGCCGAACGTTACCGTCTTCATCATTGCGCGCGTCATAGGCGGTTTGGGCATCGGCATCTCCACCGTGGTTGCCCCCATGTACATCTCGGAGATCGCACCTGCTAAGCATCGCGGCCGACTCGCTGGAATGTTCCAGTTCAATATTGTTTTTGGCATCCTGATCGCTTACGTCTCGAACGCGCTGCTAGCGGGCATAGGCGCGAACGCCTGGCGATGGATGCTGGGCGTGGCCGCATTTCCATCGTTGCTCTATGCCGTGTTCTGCTTCGGCCTGCCCGAGAGCCCACGTTGGCTGCTCAGCAGAAAGGGCGACCGCGAGGCCGGTATGGAAGTTCTGCAGCGCATCGAACCCGAGGCCTCGAAGGCCGAGATCGCGGCCGAGGCAGACGAGATCATAGCGGCATCCTCGGAGAAAGCTTCGTCGGGACATTTCTGGACGATGCGTCTTCGCAAACCGATCATGCTCGCCATCCTGATTGCTTTCTTCAACCAACTTTCCGGCATCAATGCGATTCTGTATTTCGCACCTCGTATATTCGAACTCACCGGCTTGGGCGCAAAGGCCGCCTTGTTGCAATCGATCGGTATTGGCGTTACCAATCTTGTTTTCACTTTTGTGGGTCTCTGGCTGATCGATCGGCTGGGCCGCCGCACGCTTCTCTACATCGGCTCGTTCGGTTATATCGGTTCACTCGGTCTCGTCGCCTGGGCTTTCTTTTCCGGACACCTGACGCTCGTGCCAATTTGTATTTTCGCCTTCATCGCCGCGCACTCGGTCGGCCAGGGGACAGTCATTTGGGTTTTTATCTCCGAGATATTTCCCAATCGTCATCGTGCGGAAGGTCAGACGCTGGGCAGTTTCACGCACTGGATCTTCGCCGCCTTGCTAACAACTTTCTTTCCGAAGATGGTATCTGTCTTCCCGCCCGGTTACGTTTTCTCGTTTTTTGCCGGCATGATGGTTCTCCAGCTGATTTGGGTAAGGACGCAGGTTCCGGAGACGAAAGGTGTGCCGCTGGAGCAAATTCAGAAGCAACTGGGCATCGAATAAAGCACGATCTCAGGCTCATCCTCATCGGCATGAACGGTTGTGGCATTTTGGGAAACAAGTAGGTTCTCACGGACCTCCCTGTGAGCGTTGTCGTCACTTGTCTGGAGTAGACTGATAAGGTTCGCCCAACCGAAAACATGCGAATCCGAAGCTTTCGATGTTGTGCCCTGGTTTCCCTGCTGCCACTGTTCGGGTGTCTTGCGGCCGTGTGTCAGCCCGCATTCCAAGGTTATGATTCGACATCAACTTCGTACTCGGCTCCGAACGGTCTTTTGCCGGTTGGGCAGATTGTCAAGAAACTTCAGGAAAAAAACGCGGAGCGAGCCGCTGCACTAGACCAGTATGAAGCGACGCGGGTTTACCACATGCAGTATCGTGGCTTCCCCAGCGACCGCGATGCGGAGATGGTTGTCAGCATGACCTACCATGCTCCGAATTCCAAAGAGTTTAGCGTGGTATCGCAGACTGGTTCCAAGTTCATCATCGAACACGTTTTCAGGAAACTGCTGGAAGGCGAGCAAGAAGCAGCGAATGAAGAGAATCGCCAGCATGCGGCGCTGACCACCGAAAATTACGACTTCACGCTAGCAGGGTATGAAGCTACGCCGGATGGTGGACGATACGTTCTCGATCTCGCGCCTAAGACCAGGAATAAGTTTCTCTATCGCGCAAAGATATGGGTTGATGCCAAGGATTTTGCGGTGGTGCGGATCAAGGGAGAACCGGGGAAGAACCCTTCCTTGTGGATCAAGCGGACCGATATTGAACACAGCTATGTGAAAGTGGGCGACTTCTGGCTACCGGCGGAGAACCGAACCGAAAGTGTGATACGGCTCGGAGGCGTAGCCAACCTCTCAATTGAATATAAGAACTACAGAATTCTAAGAGCCGAGCCCTTACCCGACGGGAAAGCAGATTCGAAACCTCAAGAATAGACGCTTTTCCCTGCCGTTCAGGTCAAAACCGGCCCAGTCTCTCGACCTTGGTCGACTCCCGCATCGAATTCATTTTGCAGGACTTAGCGCCAGTAGTAAGATAAGAGGGCCGCACTTTCCCAAGCTAATGAAAACCCATCGTTCTAAGACTTTTTATCGAGGGTTAACGATTACTCTCGGCTTCTGCTGGCTCGCACTGTGCAGCGCGAATTGCTCCCAAGCAGCCGCAAAATCCAACCCCGGGCAAGGCGAAGGCCTCAAGCCTATCCTGCAATACATCTCTTCAGCTTGGGATACGTTGACGCGCTCTATGTCGGAATGTCAGAGCGTGGTCGATCCAAAGATAAAAGCTGCCTCAGTATTGTACTTGCCTGCGGGATTTAGCGAGCCGCCTGCGCTGCAGAAGCTCACACAAGATTGCGATGTACGAATCGAGCATCTGCCTATCGAGATTCATCATCTCGGCGAAATCGATACGGCGAAGATTCAACCACCGGGATTGCTCTATCTGGAAAATAAGTATGTGGTTCCGGGCGGGCGTTTCAATGAGATGTACGGATGGGATAGCTACTTCATCATTCGCGGGCTGCTTCGGGCCGGGCGCGTCGAGTTGGCGCGTGGAATGGTGGACAACTTCTTCTTCGAAATTGAGCACTACGGCGCAATGCTCAATGCGAACCGCACCTACTACCTGACACGCTCGCAGCCGCCCTTTCTGAGTTCCATGTTGGTCGAGGTTTACGATGCGCTGCAAAAATCAGGCCATGCGGATCCTGCCTGGCTGGCGAAGGCCTACGCTGATCTGGAAAAAGACTACGAGATGTGGAACCGCAATCCGCACCTCGCCGGCGATACGAGCCTGTCGCGTTACTACGATTTTGGAGAAGGGCCGCCAGCCGAGGCGGTGCAGGATGAGTCGGGGTTCTATCGCAAAGTGTCGACTTATTTTTTCTTTCATCCCGCCCAAGCGGATGACTACATTGTCGAGAATCAGCCAGGAGGCGAGCAAAAGGGAGTCCCGGGTTCCTCTTATACTCTGCAAGTCTGTGGCGTTTCTTCCACGATGGCCAGCGCAGATTGCGAAAAGCGCAGCGAGTTCACGTTGAGTTCGGATTACTACAAGGGCGACCGCTCCATGCGGGAATCCGGGTTCGACGTGAGTTTTCGCTTTGGACCATTCGGCGCAGGCACGCATCACTACGCGCCGGTTTGCCTGAATAGTCTCCTCTACAAAACTGAGAAAGATATGGAGCAGATCAGCCAGTGGCTGGGGCGCGGAGCGGACGCCGCAAGGTGGAACCAGCGCGCCGAGAAACGCAAGCAACTCATCACGCGCTATCTGTGGGACGATACGGCGGGATTTTTCTTCGATTACGACGTCGTTACCGGGCAAAGGTCGTCCTATCGGTACGCTACAGCCCTCTATCCACTATGGGCAGGCCTGGCTACGCCCGAGCAGGCAAAACGCGTCGTGAAGAATGTGCTTGCCTTCGAAAGGCGTGGCGGATTAGCTATGAGCACCGAAGACTCGGGAGCACAATGGGATTTTCCTTATGGCTGGGGAAACATTGAAATGCTGTCCGTCGAGGGGCTGCGCCGCTATGGCTACAACACGGATGCGGATCGCATCTCCTATGAATTTCTCTCGATGGTGGCGGAAAATTTTCGTCGCGATGGTTATATCGTCGAAAAGTACAATGTGGTCACCCGCTCCTCCGATGCCCACGCGGAACTTGGCTACAAGATGAATGTTGTGGGTTTCGGCTGGACCAACGCCGCATTTCTCGAACTGTTGCACGGCTTACCGAAGGAAGCGGTGGACCGGTTGGATGCGGAACAAGACCGCCCCCTGCCTACGGCGCAGCGACAGTAGCTTATGGACGAGAATCTTGTTGAGTTTGCAATTGCTCCGCCAGTTTGAGTTCGCTCTCCGCCTCTTCTTTTTTCCCCATGTCGCGATAGGCCTGCCCCAGCAAGTGGTGAGTCGTGGGATTATTCGGGTCCATGGTCGCAGCCCTTTGTAATGAGCGCACGGCAAGTTCGAACTCACCCTTCTTCTCGAGGATTTTTCCCATAAGAATGAAAGGCCCGGTCGATGTGGAGTCAAGCCATATCGAACGTTGCAGAACCCGTTCGGCATCTTCAAATTTTTGAATACGGGAGTAGGCGTCGGCCAGCTTGTAATAGGTTGCGGCATGGCCGGGGTTGATGCCCAGTTCTTTCTGAAATTCCGCAATCGCTTCTGGCACCCGAGATTTGTACAAATACAATTCGCCGAGTAGAAAATGAACCAACGGCAGCTTGGGATCGAGAGCCGCGGCTTTTTGCGCGTACTCCTCGGCGATTGGATCGAACTCCTGGCGCAGCAACATTCGCGCCGTGAACATATAGCTGGCGGCAGAATCGGGCGCAACGTCAAACATGCGTGCGAAGGCCGCACGTGCCTGCGGATAATTCTTGGCTTGGATGTAGCAAATTCCCAGAATATACGCGGCATCCACGTTCGCCCGCGGATACCAGCCTTGCACTTTCTCCAACAGCGGAATCGCATCTGCCGGATGTCCACCCAGATAATCGGAAAGACCCAGCAACTGCATGGCCTCACCGTTGCGGGGATCCTCAGCCGAGGCCTTCTTTAAGTATTCGATTGCCTTGGGAAAATCACTTTTCTTGTAGTATGCCGTGCCCAGTTCGAGATCGAGGCCCCTTGTTTCGGGAACATCCGTCTGGAGCGCTTGCAACTGTGAAATCGCTTCATCGATTTTGCCTTGCTGCATGAGCAACCGGGCCTTTGTGAAATCGGG
>PKVZ01000173.1:0-14409 GCA_003131635.1 Acidobacteriaceae bacterium | reverse complement strand
GCTGACCACTGACGAGCCGGTTGACGATTTAGCGTCTCTCGATCTTTATCATCCTCTCTCATTTGTTCGTCGCGCGCTGCAATTCCTGCAGATTCTCTTTAGCCAGGGCGTGATTGGGATTGATCTGCAGCGCCCGCTCGAAGTGCGTCTTGGCTTGAGAGAAGCGTCCCATCTCGGCCAGAGCGCTGCCTAAGTTCGCTTCGGCGTCGGCATCATTGGGCTGCACTTGCAAGGCAAGTTGAAATTGTTCGCTGGCTCCTGCGAAGTCATTCTGCGAGGCCAAAGCGTTTCCCAGGTTGTAGTGGGCGTCGAAATAATCGGGGCGCGTTTGCAGGGCCCTCGACAGATAGGAGACCGCTTCGCCCGGCTGTCCGGCGGCGAGCAGCACGGATCCCATGGCATTGTTCGCCGCGGCGTCCTCGGGCCGAAGACGAAGCGCGAACTCGTACTCGCGACGCGCGTCATCCATCTTATTTCTTGCTTGCAGCATGGCCGCCAGGTTGTAATGAGCTTCGAAGTCAGCGGGATTTTTCTCCACGTTGTGTCGCGCCAAGGCTTCCTGCAACAGCATCCTCGGATCACCTTGCGCCGGGTCATAGTTAATTGGCAAAACCTGCAGCCACAAGTGGCACATCTCATCGCTCGATCGATTGCCAGCCCGAACCCGCACCGGCGGATGGTTCGGGTTCAAAGGATTGTCGTCGGAATTGTCGTAGACGTAGCGCAACTCCACGGCAGTACCCTTCGGCAAAAAGACCGGCTCGGCATAGCGATAAACCGCCTGCCAGTTCAGGTTCCAGCGCGGAATGTGGATCAGCTCTTTCGTCGAGCCATCCGGCAAAGTGGCCGAGGCTTGGATGTCTTTTCCGAGATAGTGTGCGTGAGGATAAATCGCCAGAAGATTGACGTCGACCGGCAATGTGAACTTATCGGTGACCAAGAAATCGCTCTGCCCGGCAGGAATGTCGAGTTTGATATCGTTTTCGAGTTGCAGCAGCATGGGCAGCTTGGTCGCGGGCTGCGAAGTGAAGTAGATCCCGATGGTTGGCTGGATCACCTCGGGTTTGCCCGAGGGTTGCATGTGTGTGTTCAGGATGAGGTCGGTGCCCTTATCCAGACGCAGTGCCATGCCATCGGGTTCCACGTAAGGGACGGTTCCAGGCTTCCAGAAAAGCAGATGACTGTCGGGATCGAAAACCTGCGACTCAATTCGAATCTCCATTCCGCCAAAGCCGGAACCGGGCTCAGCCTCTCGCTTGCGCGAGGTTGCGCCGCGGTCGACGAGAATGTTGGCGTGATGTACGTAGCGCTTGTCCCCGGGGTGAATTTCGATTGCCTTCACCCAACGGGTTTGCTCGATCGGAACCCGAAAAATAAAATTCCAATAACTGTCGGTCCCGTCTGCCGGAAGAATGAAAGGCTTATCTGCCTTAAGAATCAAGTCGGGTGTTCCCAGCCGCCAGCCCTGAGAGAACTTCGGCTGCGGCGGCAAATCGGCCGCATCGCCCTCGACCGCGCCCTGAGCCACCCAGCGCTCGATGAGATCGATTTGCGAATTCGGCAAACGAAGATCATCCGCAAATTTCAGTTCCTGGGGTTCGGGCAGCCAGGGAGGCATGGTTCGCGCCTGGGTCACTTCGGCAATCTGGCGAGCGTGTTTCTTGACGTCGGAGTAAGTCAGCAGCGAAAACGGCCCAGCCTCGCCAGGATGATGGCAAGTTGAGCAGGAATGAAAAATGATGGGAGCGATGTCACGATTGAAAGTGACTTGAGAACCCGTGTCAGGTGCGGAGTTCGAGGCAGAACGCGCTGAACCCTTCGCCAAAAGACTTCCCACAGCGCCCGCACTCGCGAATAGCACGAGCACGCACGCTAGCATCCGCGGCCAGGAGTTCATTCCAGGTCCGAGATATAGCATCCCACTCCCCTGACCTGCTTGACGGCTGGCTTGTTCCCGGCCGCCGCCGATTGAATGGCGTCATCGAGTTCGTGTGTGGACGGCGCCGCACGCGAGCGGCCGAGATCCACATACCAGTTATCAATTCTTCCATCGTAGATGAGTTGATGGCTCCGGTTAAATACCGCGACCTCCGGCGTGATCTGCACTTGAGCCAGTTTGACCAGCGCATGCTCGGGATCGCGCAGCGCCGGCAGCCGATAAGAATATTCGTGAAGATACTGCTGGATGGTTTGTGAGGTCTCGGTCTTGTCGGGAAATACCAGCCAGAAACTGGCGTCACGCTCATGCTGCGCGCTGATTTGCCGAATGATGGGGGCGTAACGGCTGGAGACCGGACAGTCCCGCCTGAGGAAAACCAACACCACGATTTTGCCAGAAGCCGCTTGGAGAGGATCAATTATCTTGCCGTCAAGATCGAAGGCATTGTGCTGACCGAGGGCGAATTCGGAGGCCACCAGACTAACCAAAAAAATTGCTCCCACCCGAAAAAGATTTGTCCGGAATACAGAGACGCGAGCACACATAGAAATTTCCAAACCTACACTTTAACTGGAATTCTAGGACTGACTGCATCGGCTGTCCATCCGGTTCTGGCTACCTGCGCATCTATCCAGATGCGCGAAACAAAAAGAGGGAGCCCCGAAGGACTCCCTGGGTGGAAGCGCGTAGTTGTTAGAAATTGAACCGTAGAGCGAATTCGAGTTGACGCATACCGGTCGCGGAACCGGGGGAGGCATCGTGCTCGATGTCCGTGATCTGGCCATTTCCAGAACAGTCGATACAAGCACCCGATCCAGTCTGGTTTGCGGTAAAGCCCAGCACTGGGTGGTTGAAGACATTGAATGCGTCCATACGGAATTGAGCTTTGACCCGCTCGGTGATGGAGAAGTTCTTCATGAGCGTAGCATCGGCATAAAACACACGTGGACCGTGGAAACTGTCAAAGCCGATGTTGCCCAAGTTTCCAACTCCCGGATCGGTGAATGGACCGCCAGTACCCGGACCAATTGGAGCCACCGGAGTGAAGAACGGCACCTCGTGCGTGATCGGATTAAAAGAACCAGCGCCAGTGGCGAAGGAGCCGGTACCCTTGTTGGGACGGCAAACGCCGACGTCCTCATCCAGGCCACAGCCATTGAAGCTCGGCGTCCAAGGCAGGCCGCTACCCCAAGTAGTGGTCCCGGCAATCTGCCAACCCCCGACCAGAAGGTCCTCGGCCCGGTTCGAGTTCCCCGCGAACGTTTTTCCCCGACCGAACGGCAATTCGTACACCACATTGTTCACCCAAAGATGGTTTCGAACCTCGTCGCTCGGACCATACGCAACCTTTGGATCATCCGTATAGTAGTTGCTGTCATACTTGTTGGCATGGGCGAAGGTGTAGTGGGAAAGGATCTGCAAGCCGTGAGAGAAACGTCTCTCAAGCTTCACTTGAAAGGCATTGTAGATGCTGCTGGCGTCGTTGCCGAGATAGTTTCCCTGATCGGTGGAGCAGCACATCAGTGTCCCACCGGTGCTGAGGTCGGTAAAACCCGGATAGCTGAATGCATTGTAGTACGGTCGTCGTGCATTCAACGCAACGTTGGGAACATACGCGCCGGCAACATCCGCACCAGCTCCAACCCGCGGCTGATTGACATTGTAGGTGGGGCCATCGCCGGCAAAGATATGCGTACCTTTGTTGCCGACGTAGGCTATGTCTATCGCGGTTGACTTCGATATTTGCTGTTGGACGGTCGCGTTCCAGGCATCCAACTCGGGCAGTCTCTGGAACGTCGGCCGGATATGCGGTTGAATGCAAAGCTGGTCGTTTTGCCCAGTTACAGGGTCAATGTAGGCGTTTTGGTAGCAAGCTGGCCCGGCGATCGGAAGCAGGCCGTTGGAGGGTATCGCTGGGAACGTAAATATAGGAGGTCCTGCCGCGAGGTTGAACGCGGGTACGTTCTGGTTCGCGCCCTGCGCCAACTGAGCCGCTAAAACAGGCAAAGTTTGAGTGACTGTGTGCCCGAAGTTGGAGCCGAAGACACCCATGTCGTAACTGCGACCGTAACCCAAGCGAACGACGGTCTTGGGCGTTACCCGATAGGCGATACCGAAACGCGGTGCAAAGTAATGCCAGTCGTTGTTGATATTTCCGTTCAGTCCTATGCCGGCCTCCCCGGCCACCCGGTCGACGCCCTGAACCAGATTGGCAAATCCCCCCTGGTCCTTGCCGTTCACGTATTCGGGGAAGTAAACCTCCCAACGCAATCCGTAATTAAGCGTGAGCCTAGAGGTGACCTGCCAGGTGTCCTGGCCGTAGTAGAACATGCGATGTTGGCGCTCGGCAGCGTTCAAGCTGGTACTGACGTACCGGCTCATCTGAGTCGCGTCGCCGAGCAGGAAGGTGGCCCAGTCAAGCCCGCCATTACCTCCATTCGAAGTGGTCTGATAGTCAAAAGAATAATCGCCCGCGCGTCCGGCATCACTCGGGACGCGTAGATTTTGTGCGTAGCGAACATCGGCGCCGAACTTGAACGTGTGGTTGCCGTGAGTCTTGGTAATATTTCCAACCCATTGGAACTGCTGCTCACTCTCGATCAGTGGGCAATTGCACCGGCCTACTCCCAAGCCGTCACCGAAGGTTACGTCGCCATTGTTGGAACTAGTTGAGGGCGTCTGGTTGAACAGGAAGCCGCCCCAGCCAGAGGTTGACAGGGCTTGAGTCCCAGTCAAATTGGCGTTAGGAATGCCGACGGCAGTCATTGGCGTCGTACCAACGTCGGGCTTGTTTGCTCGTGGATTGTATTTGAAATATCCGAACCGGAAATCACCCAAGAGTGATGTGCTAAACGTCTTGGTCACGCCCGCCGCTAGACTGTAGTTGTGGACCTTCGAACTGCCGGCCAAGCCGCCGGGCCCATCGCCGATGCCCTGCAATGCGCCGTAAACGCCTTGGCCGGACAAGTTGAAATAGTCGAGACTAAACCGTCCGAAAATCTGCACCGTTTGCTTGGGGTCAAAATCAATTCTAGTGTCGACGCTATTCTGGCTGTAGCTTCCCGAGCCGGAACCAACATAGTTGTTGTAGACCTGATCGTTGGTGGGCGCTGGGAACAGCGCAAGAATTGCAGCCGAAGGCCCGGAAATCTGAGCAATGGGAATTTGATTGTTGGCATAGGCCGTGCGGCCCGTTCCAAGCGCCGTATTGCCCGTGGTTGGATCGTAGGCTTGTCCGCCGCCTGCCAAGCCCACACCCGCCGCCATGTACTGGCTTAGATCGCAGAACCCTGGAGTATTGCTGGTCGCGTTGGTTAGTGGATTGCACGTCGCTGCCGCTTCCGCCGTAGGCACGGTTACCACATTCGTCAGTCCGCTTGATTCTCTCGTCGCCTGATAATCGGCGAAGAAAAACAGCTTGTTCTTGATAATCGGGCCGCCAACCGTACCGCCGAACTGCTGCCACTTGTCCGAAGGGATGAATTTCCCGGTGATCGGATTGGCAGCATACTGTGTGAAAGGATCGCGAGCTGCAGTCGCATCCGTGCGCCGGAACCAGAAGCCGCTGCCGTGGATTTCGTTGCTGCCCGATTTCGTCTGCACGGTGACAACGCCGCCCAGAGCCTTGCCAAACTCAGCGTCATAGTTCTGCAAGTCGATTTTGGTTTCCTGGATCGCATCCAAGTTCGGATTGACGACAATAATGCCTAAAATCGGGTCCTGATTATCCGTGCCGTCCAACTCGAATGCAGTCCCACTGAAATTTTGACCGTCCACGAAGATCTGCTGGCTCCCCTGCGGATTCTCCGTCGCCGCATGGCTCCAGCCCACCATCTTCTGAGTGCCCGGCGAAAGGAGTTCGAACGAAGTGAAGTTCCGGTTCATGATCGGCAGGTCTTCGACATACTTCTCGTTGAACTCGATCGAAACATCGGCGCGGTCGGTCTTGAGTTGCTCCGATTCCGCCGTCACTTCTACCTGCTCGCTGGCCGACCCAACCGCGAACTGGCCGTCAACACGCGCATCGCTGTCCGCGGATAGCGCAACGTCCTTGAACTCGATCGTCTTAAACCCCGGACCCTCTATCCGCACCGTATAAATGTCGGGAATTAAGTGGGTGACGGTGTAGTTCCCGCTCTCGTTGGTCGTGGTCTGGTCACTCGTGCCCTTGCGCTGGTTCAGAACTGTGACTTTCGCATTTGCAACATTTGCCCCTGACGGGTCGGTCACTGTCCCGATGATGCTACCGAAAACTGCCTGACCCGACGCCTTTGGCGTCCAGAAACCGCAGAGAAGCGCGAATGCTGCCACAGCCGCAAGTGCTGACCTTTTCATGAACTTCCTCCGAGGAATTGCCCCACTACTGCGCAGAACAGGGAAATCTCTGACACTCTAGCCTGCAAGTCCTAGTACAAAACAACTAGTGATTTAAGTTAAACTAGGTTTCATACCGTTACCGGGTGTAATATCCTGATGTTGCCGTAAGATACAGTCACCGGTTACCCTTCTGTCACATGTCTTTGACGCACGGTTACGATGTTGGGCGCGATCAGTTCTTCCAGCAAGTGGATCGACTTATTAATAGTCATAGCTTGCGGAGTTCCGAATCTCTCTGCAAATTGCTCCGGTATCTGGCCGAACGCTCCCTCGATCATCGCGGCGTACCCGTCAAGGAGTACCAGATCGCAACCGAGGTTCTGGGACGGCCAGCCGGATTCGATCCCCAAAATGACTCGACGGTCCGAGTGCAGGCAGGGCGCTTACGCGTGAAGTTGGAGGAGTATTACTCTCACGAAGCGCCGGACGATCCGATCGTGATCGAGTTGCCAAAGGGATCCTACGCACTCACGTTCCATGTGCGTCCGGCGACTACAAAGCTGACCGAAGCCCCTCGGCCGGCTGAACGAAAGACCCTACGGCAGCCTTCGAACCGCGGCTGGGCCATCGCAGTGGTAGTGCTCTCGGTTTTGCTGGTGGGCGCTGTGTCCTTAGCCATTCGTGGACGCACTCAGGCTGCGGCGAAGCAATCCGTTCCCCCCGTATACCAGCTGTTCTGGAATCGCTTCGTCGCTGGTCCGCAGCAGCCCTGGGTGATCTTCAGCAATGGCAGCTTCGTCGGTCGGCCGGAGACCGGTATGCGCTACTTCAACTCCCCCGCTGATTCCGGAGCGCTCATCCTCGATCATTACACGGGAGTTGGAGAAGTGCTGGCGGTCCATCAGTTGGATCGCGTCTTCGTTCTCCTCAATCAGCCGCTGCGGGTGAAGCGCGGCAGTCTATTTTCTCTGGACGACGCCAAGAACAACGATCTCATTTTTGTCGGTTCCCCGGCTGAAAATCTTACCCTCCTGGATATCCCCGGAACTCAGGAGTTTGTTTTTCAGCGGGTCGCCTCTGGGCCGCGCAAAGGCGACTTGGGAGTCATCGACATGCATCCCCAGCCCGGCGAGCCTGCGATTTTTCTGGGTAGCATCCCTTCCCAGCCGACCAGCGAAGACTACGCGGTGATTGCGCTGGTACCGGGCATCGACCCTGCGCGCTCCGTCCTGATACTGGCTGGAACCACCACTTTCGGCACGCAAGCGGCGGCGGAATACGTCTGCCGGCAGGATTCGCTGGCAGAACTACTGCGGCGGTTGGGAGTCTCCAAAGCGGCGGACCTGAAGCCGTTTGAAGCGCTGCTGCACGTGAAGGTCGCGCACGGGGTGCCGGTAATCACCGATCTCGTATCCGTGCGCAAACGCGCCGGTTAGGATAACTCGGCCTGCTGGATGCAGCCGAAAATCTAGGGATCCGGCGTCGTTGGTGGAGCGAGTTGAGGAGGAGCGAGTTGAGGGTCCAGTTCAGCAGCTTTCCGATACTCCCCGGCCGCTTCGTCTTTTTGGCCCTTTTGGCTTAAGGCCACTCCGAGCTCGTAGTGCGCCAAAGCGTAAGATGGCATCGCCCGAATTGCTGCTTGAAACTGGGAGATGGCGCCCTCGAGGTCGCCGGCGTTGCGCAACCGGCGTCCAGAGTTGGTGGCGAAGGTGGCGGCCTGCAAATCGGTTTTCTTCTTGCTGATCTCGGCGCCGGCCTGACTTTCGGCCGCTGCTCCAGCGGTATCGCCAAGTTGACGCAGAACCGCCGCCAGCGTCGTGTGGGCTCCTGCGAAATCGGACTCCAGTCGAATCGCCTGGCGCAACGCATCGGCCGCCTCGGGTAATTTGTTCATCTGTTTCAAAACCGTACCCAGCGTGTAATAGGCCTCGGCATAGTCTGGCTTAATTTGGATGGCTTCCCGCAGACGTTCCGCCGCGCCGGGAAAATCTCCCGACTGCCACAGCGTTAATCCCAGGCTGTAGTAAGCATCCGCCAACTTCGGATCAAGGCGAATGGCTTCCTTCCACTCGGCGATAGCACCCGGCAGATCGTCTTTGAGCTTGAGGGCCAAGGCCAGGTCGTGGTGCAGGCTCGCTCCAGTCGGATCAAGCTTGAGGGCCGAGCGGAACTGTGCCGCGGCCGCATCGAAATCCGTCTTCTGCAAATATGCCGTTCCCAGGTTGCCTTGAAATCCGGCGTCGTCAGGGCGAAGCAGGATAGCCTCGCGAAATTCTTTGATCGCGGCGTCGGCTTCCCCCCGTTGCAGCATAGCCAGGGCTAAATTGTTGTGGGCTTCCGGATCGGACGGTGTCAGTTGGACAACTTTGGAAAAAGCCTTCACAGCACCATCCGGATCGCTGCGCCGTTGTAATAAAAGACCCAGGCTGGTCTGCAGGGGCGCGAAATCAGGCTTGAGCGTGGCCGCTTGCTGGAAGCAACGCAGGGCTTCATCGGGATTCCCGGCCGCATCCAGAGCCGTTCCTCGGTAATACCAAGCCGATGCATCCTGGGGATCGAGCGTCACCGCCTGTTCGAGCACGGCCTGCGCTTTTTCACGCTCGCCTTCGCTGGAAAGAGTGACCCCGAGATGAAAATAACCCGGCTCGTATGTCGGATTCAGTTTCACCGCTTCGCGGAACTCTTTTTCCGCCTCTTCGAACCTCGACTGCTGAGCCAACAGCGATCCAAGTTCATCGTGTAACTCAGCCTGCTGCGGTGCGAGGCGCGTGGCCTCCTTAAATTCAGCTATGGCCTCGTCCGTCTTCTTCCGTAAACTGAGCGCTTTCCCCAGTGCCTGATGCGCCTGCCATTGTTGCGGCGCTAGATCAACTGCCGAATGAAGTTCGACGATCGCTTCATCCAACAGCCCCTTAGCTTGCAAAGCTTGAGCAAGGTATGCGCGAGCGATGGCAAGCTTTGGACGAAGCCGCACTACAATCCGAAAGTGCGTGATCGCGTTGTCCAGGTCACCTTGCTGTAGCAGAACCTGAGCCAGCATGTTCTGAGCATCCGCGTTGCGCGGATTGAGATGGACCGCCTTCTCGAAATTCGCGCGCGCAGTCGACAAGTCTCCACGCTGCATCGCCGCCACGCCAGACTGATAGGCTGCGGAACTTCCGCCGTTCGGCGGGGTCTGCGCCGTTCCAGCCACACTGCACAAGATGGCGAGGACGATCAGTACGGAATGAATTCTCTGACTACAACGCATTATTCCTGGCACCCACTTTCAGCATAGCGCAACTGATCCTAGCTCCCGCGTACAGAATCCGAAAGACGGCATTGACCAATATCCTTTACACCCCTACCATTCGAGCTGAGACATGCGATTTAAATTTCCGCGCCGTCTTCAACTAGGTTATTGTCACTTTGCCCTGGCTATATCTTTGGCCGCATACAGCGTCGCGGGTTTTGCCCAGCGGGCCAAGCTTTCCCCACCCACCCCGATTGCCAACTTTACCGACGTAGCCGAAAAAGCTGGCCTAACCATGCAGGAAATCTTCGGCGGCATCGACACCAAGAAATACATCATCGAAACCACCGGCACTGGCGTTGCCATCTTCGACTACGACAACGATGGATGGCCGGATATTTTTTTGGTGAACGGGACCAGGCTTGGAGCCGCCCCCACCGGACCGGCACCCAGCAATCATCTCTATCGCAACAATCACGACGGAACTTTTACCGACGTGACCGCCAGGGCCGGACTTGCCGCAACTGGCTGGGGGCAAGGCGTCTGCGTTGGAGATTACGACAACGATGGCTGGGAGGATCTGTACATCACCTACTACGGCAAGAACCGGCTCTACCATAATCAAGGCGGCGTCTTCACCGAAGTAGCGGAGAAAGCTGGAGTCGCCGGCTCGGGGAAAAGCTGGGGAACAGGCTGCGCATTTGTTGACTATGATCGCGACGGCCGGCTCGACCTGATCGTAGCCAACTATGTGGATTTTGATCTTGCGACGGCGCCCGCGCCAGGCGAGCGGCCCACCTGTATATGGAAAGGTGTTCCCGTGATGTGCGGCCCGCGCGGTTTGCCGGGCGCGAAGAATATTCTTTATCACAACAAAGGCGACGGTACGTTCGAAGACGTCACTACCAAGGCGCATATCGATCGCACCGACGGGCATTACGCGTTCAGCGTTTCCACGCTGGATTTCGACGAAGACGGCTGGCCCGATATTTTCATTCCGTGCGATAGCACTCCCAGCATTCTTTACCGTAACAACCACGACGGAACCTTTACTGACGTCGCAGTGACGGCGGGAGCGGCGTTCAATGAAGATGGCCGTGAGCAGGCAGGTATGGGATCCACCGTCGCCGACTACAACGGCGACGGCCATTTGGACATCTTCAAAACAAATTTCTCCGACGATACGTCCACTCTTTATCGCAACAACGGAGATGGAACTTTTACTGACGCAACATCCGCGGCTGGACTGGGCTTGTACACGCAGTATCTAGGTTGGGGAACAATGTTTTTCGATTTCGATAACGATGGTTGGCCCGACCTCATCCTGGTGAACGGCCACGTCTATCCCGAAGTCGACAGCCAGCACCTGGGCAGCAATTACAAAGAGCCGCGCATTCTGTATCACAACAACGGAGACGGCACCTTCACTGATATTTCAGCCTCGGCCGGGTTGGGCATTACCACCGTGGCTTCCGCTCGCGGACTGGCGGTGGGAGATTTATGGAACGACGGTCGAATGTCCGCCGTGATCAGCAACATGAATGCCGCGCCCAGCCTGCTGGTAAACCAGATTCGCACGTCGAATCACTGGATAGCAATTCGGCTGCAAGGGACCAAGTCGAATCGCGACGGCATTGGCGCGAGGGTTTCGGTGAAGACCGAGAACCGCATTCTGGTCGACGAAGTGCGCAGCGGCTCCAGCTACATTTCCAATAGCGACATGCGGGTGCACTTCGGATTGGCGAAAGCTACAAAAATTGAGTGGGTAGAGATTCGCTGGCCGAGCGGGCTGACGGAGAAGTTTACCGCCCTCGCTGTGGACGCGATTGATACGATAAAAGAAGGGAGAGGAACGGCAATCGCACCGGAGGTCAAGAAACCCTGATGCGCATCACGTGGGCATTTCTTCGTGAACCTTCGTGCGCTTCGTGGTTGAGCTCGGCAAATTGATGCAGCCTCATTTCGCTGGCTTTGAACCCTTCGTGAACTGCACCGTCCGGCTAATTCCCTGGCCTTCTTTCACAAAAACTAACTGGTTTGCCTTCACATCCTTCAGAGTGTCCACCTGGCCGCTGGGCCAGCGAATCTCGAGCACATCCACCTTCTCAGCCTTTCCCAGCCCGAAGTGCACCCGCAAATCGCTTTGCGAAATATAGCTTCCGCCGCTGCGCACTTCATCGATCTGCTGATGAGGTTTCGGCTCTCCGGCGGGACGCGTGATGCAGATCAGTCGCGCCCCGATACCACTGCGGTTCGATTTTGTTCCGATGGTGCGGATCTTGATCCAGTTGTTCTCCAGTTTGGAATCGCAGCGCAATAACTGCGGATAGTCGTTCACCGTGTTGACCACTACATCGATGTCGCCGTCATTATCGAAGTCGCCAAAAGCGCAGCCCCGGCAGGGCTCCGGATCTGAAATCCCTGATCCTGCTTGAAGAGAAACATCGGCGAAATGGCCATTATGTAAGTTGCGGTAAAGCAATTTCCGCTGGGCATAACCCGCTTCGGTTTTCAGTTGCTCGACCTCAGGATAGACATGGCCATTGCAGATCAAAATATCGGGCCAGCCGTCGTTGTCGAAATCGAGGAATCCGCAACCCCAGCCCAGAAATTGCGTGTGCGCGCCCAAACCCGCGGTGAACGTGGCATCCTCGAAGTTGCCGCCCCCCAGGTTGTGATAGAGCGAAGGCGTGTCTCCGGCGAAGTTCGTCTTGAGCAAATCGAGGTTGCCATCCAGATCGTAGTCCGCCGCCGAAACGCCCATGCCAGCCTGGGGCTTGCCGTCGGGGCTCAAAGCACAACCGGCTTCGATGGCGACATCCTCGAACGTTCCATTTTTCTTGTTGTGATAGAGCGCGCTGGCGGTAGAGTCGTTGGCCACATAAATATCAGGCCAGCCATCGTTGTCGAAATCGGCGGTGAGAACGCCCAAGCCGTATGTGCCGTTCGCGCGAAAGATGCCGGCAGCTTCGGAAACGTCGGTAAACGTGCCGTCTGCATTATTGTGATAAAGAATGTTTTTCCCCCCCTGCAGACCAGGCGGCCCGCAAGCCACCAGCACACCTTTATAAAGACACGGCCCCGATTCCGGCACGGGCGCTGTGGCCAGGTCCATGTCGATGTAGTTGGCGACGAACAGGTCGAGATGGCCGTCGCGATCGTAATCGACAAACGAACAGCCGGTATTCCAGCGTGTGCCTTTGCCCGCCACGCCTGCCTTCTGGCTCACATCGGTGAAGGTTCCATCACCATTGTTGTGGTACAGAACATTCTTTCCGTAATAAGTTATGAACAAATCCTCCCAGCCGTCATTGTCGTAGTCTCCGATGCAAACGCCCTGGCCCCAGCCGGAGTGACCTACACCAGCCTTAGCGGTTACGTCAGTAAAAGTGCCGTCGCGATTGTTGCGGAAAAGATGCGAGATAGGCTCGCCGCCGGACGGAAAGCCTTCCAGCCGCCAGCCATTCACCAGAAAAATATCGAGCCAGCCGTCGTTGTCGTAGTCGTAAAAAGCGACACCGCAGCCGGTCGTTTCGAGCAGATACTTATTCTTGTGCTCGCCGCCAAAAATCGTCTTCGCGTTAAGGCCAGACTCGCGAGCGACATTCAGAAAGCTCACCCCGAGAAGATCGCTTTCGGAAGGGTCTTTTTTCGAACCGGTTTTCTCGTCTGCTCCGGAGACGGCTTGCAGCCAACCGCGATTCGCCCGCCTTAGAATGCCCTCCAGCGGCAGCACCAGGCTCGATCGGCTGAGAGATTTCAGGAATACGCGACGTGAAGAAGACAAGAGGTTGGCACCCGCCCGACCCGAACGTGCTAAAATTCGCCCCTAATTCTTATATTCAGTGAACCCAGACTTTGCAAGCTCCGGAAAACGGCAGTCCCTGAGCACACGCTCACAATCTCTTTGCCACTCCTTTTGGCGCCTGCTTTCCGGTCATCTGAGGACGCCGCCGTTTTTCCCGCTGGCATTGATCTTCTCCCTGATTCCGATTGCCGCCGCCCAAGCACCGGAGATCGAGCTATCGCGCTCGGTTCGCACCTGGGAGTTTCTTCCCGTCGTCGGCACCCGCGCCGGTTTGTTCGGCAACGAATCTGGCAAGTTCGAAGCCTGGGTTTATCCGCTTAAACTTTTTCGCGATTTCCATCTGACCTTCCACGTGTCAAAACGCGCACTGCCCGCGGAAACTCTCGCCAGAACGCTCACCGTCACGCCAACCTCGGCAACATTGGTTTACGTGGGCGATTCGTTTCGTGTTCGCGAGACTCTGTTCGTGCCGGTACACGAACCGGGCGCTGTCATTCTTCTGGACGTTGAAACCGATCAGCCCCTGGAAATAGAAGCGGCCTTCGTGGGCGACTTTGCACTGGAATGGCCCGCCGCGGTCGGCGGCACATTTGAAGACTGGGATGAATCTCATCACGCGATCATCTTTGGCGAAGAGACGAAAAAGTTCGCGGCGCTGGTCGGCTCTCCGACGGCAGAACATTCTCATCTTGCCTACGACACAAACTATTCCTCGTCAAATGAAACTTCGTTTCGCTTAGGCGTTACACAGCGAGGAAAGGAAAGAAAAATGCTCGTAATCGCAGCGTCAGTCGCAGGCTACGACGATGCCCTGAAAACTTACGAGCATCTGGCTACTTCGTACCCCGATCTGCTGCGCGATTCATCCGATTACTATCGCAACTATCTTGCCCACACCGTGAACCTTGCATTGCCCGACCCTGCCCTGCAGCAGGCCTACGATTGGGCCCGCATCAGCGTGATTCAGGGACTTGTGACCAACCCTTATCTGGGCACGGGACTGGTTGCCGGGTACCGGACCTCGGGCGCGAGCCAGCGTCCGGGGTTTGCCTGGTTCTTCGGGCGCGACTCGTTTTGGACGTCATTCGCCCTCAACGCAGCGGGGGACTATGC
>PKVZ01000264.1 GCA_003131635.1 Acidobacteriaceae bacterium | reverse complement strand
TCACCTCAGCGTAGAAGAAAATGGCCTCTGCTGGGAGCGGCTGCGTCGAGACCGAGGTGACGAGTTTGCCTCCGGGCTTCAACGCAGCGACGCAGCGTTGAAACGTACTGCCCCCGACCGTGTCGAGGATAGCATCCACCTGTGGGAGGTCCTGCTCGAATGCGAGCTTGCTCGAGTCGATGATGGATTTCACGCCCAATGATCGGAGCAGGTCCTCGTCGGCGAGGTGGGCGATGGCAACGACGTGGATTCCAGCGTCTACGGCCATTTGTACGGCGTAGGCTCCGACGTTCCCCGCGGCTCCGACGACTATCACGG
Source organism: Acidobacteriaceae bacterium (assembly GCA_003131635.1). Taxonomy (GTDB): domain Bacteria; phylum Acidobacteriota; class Terriglobia; order Terriglobales; family Acidobacteriaceae; genus Sulfotelmatobacter. The sequence goes on along the minus strand of PKVZ01000264.1, from coordinate 2,920 downwards.
TTTGTCCGCGCATCGCCTGCGCATACTGGAACAGCATTTGCCAGGCGGTTACCGCAATGACGGGAGCCGATGCTGCTTCTACGTGATTCAGCGATTGCGGTTTGCGGGCGATCATCCCGGACGCGGCCACGGCGAACTCGGCCTGGGCGCCACAGAACTGCGGATTGGTGACGCCATAGACTTCGTCGGGCGGCCCGAAGCCCGTAACGCCGGGGCCGACCTTCTCGACGACACCGGAGAAGTCGGAACCGAGGGTGAGCGGAGGTTGCGGGCTAACCTTGCTCTTGCCCTCGCGGATGATCGCATCCCAGGGAGCGACGCCCGCTGCCATCACGCGCACCAGAACTTCGTTTGGGCCCGGCGACGGCATCGGCACATCCTCGACCACCACGACGTCGGGCGGCCCGAAGCTATGAATCCTGGCTGCTTTCACTGCCAATTCCTCCACGCCTTGAAGACGCTCGAAAGCCGATTCATCCGAAGCATCGCTGCCTCATGCGCTGAGCCTGTGAAGCTTCGAACCTCGTCTTGTTTATCGCTTGCCAAATTAGCTGTGGTTGTTGAACCAGTCGAGGGCGATTTGAGTATATTGGCCGACCTCGATCAGGTAGCCATCGGGATCGCGCATGTAGCAGCGCCATTCCCAGCCGTGATTGTTTAATGGTTCGGTAAGAAAAAACGCTCCTTTGTCGCCCCATTGTTTGTAGCAGGCCCAGATGTCGGCGACACGCAAATTAAGGAAGCTGCTCGCTCGGTTCGGATCCGACGGCGTTTCAAGAAGGACCTCTGGCTTGTCGGGAGTTGGGCCACCGCCGGAATTGAGAATGATCCACGTATTCGCCAGCTTGATGTAGCAGGGATTGTCTGGCTTGATCACTTTCCCGCCAAGAATTCGGACATAGAAGTCCTTCGACTTTTCCTGGTCCCTCACGGTGAAGAAGTAAGTTGCGAAGAAGCCTTCGTGTGCAATCGGCGCGTCAGGTAGATTCATGCGGTGGCTCTTGTTGTCGATAAATCAGGACGCGACCGGAAGCGCTTCGGTATAGAGGAAGCCCTTTATCCGCTCGCGACCTTATTAATGGGCAGCTAGTTCAGGAGCGATTCCCAGTTGGCGGGCACCCTTCCGGTTGGTCCAGGAGCGGGCTGATTTTTTGGATGCGAATGCGGCGGAAGCAACTCCACACCTTTGATCATCCCCTGCGTCTCGTAATCGAAGAACCAATCCTCACCCGGCTCGAAGCTGGCAATGATCGGATGCCCAGTCGCTGCCGCATGCTTGGATGCATGCTGACTCGGAGAACTGTCACAGCATCCGATGTGCCCACACTCCGCACACCGGCGGAGATGAAGCCACCAACCTTTCGGCGATGCCAGACATTCCACGCACCCATCGCCACTTGGCTTCGAAGCGGGGTTGATCCCGCGATGATCTTTCTTCATTTCGATTTTTCCTTTCCACGTTGCTTGTCGAGCAACGAGTTCAAGCCACTAGCAGGATCTTCCCGCTACTACCCTTTTCTGCGGCTGCTTGAGCCTTGGCCGCCTCAGTGAGTGGCAGTTTCTGGCTAATCGGGATTACAAGCTTGCCATCTCGCACCGCTTCAGCCATGAACTCGAGCGTTTTCCTGTCGAATTTCGAGAATACGTGCACCACCTTTACAGATGGGTACTTCGGGGCGTTCTGCGGCGCCTCGACAACCGATGCATACACTCCTCCCGGTTTGACCTTGGCGATCAGCTTCTCGGCGAGTTTTCCGCCGACCGTATCCGCGACCGCATCGAGGGAAGGAAGATTCGCAATCGCGGTGTCGTCGTCGGTTGCGACCACCTGATCCGCGCCGACAGTCTTCGCCTCAGCGATCTGCCTCTTCAAAACCCCCGCGATTACAGTCGCCCCGCGCTCCTTCGCGGTGAATGCCGCCGAACGCCCGACGCTTCCTACAGCACCTATGACCATAACCGTCTGGCCCGCTTTGATTCCCGTAGCTGAAAGGAGTTGGTTGCCGGTCGTCGTCACCAGCGGTAGCGCCGCCGCCTGGATCAAATCGAGCCCCTTGGGAACCTTCGCCAGAACCGCGGCTTTCACGACGCAAAGCTCGGCGTAAGTATTATCCGCCATAGCGAACACCTGGTCGCCGGGGGAAAAGCCTTCCACTCCCGACCCAATCTTCACCACCGTACCCGCGAGGTCGACTCCTATCAGGCCCGGAAAAGTCATGGGATAAAAATCTCTCGTTAACCCGGCACGCCGTTTGTAGTCGATCGGATTCACGCTCGTGGCGGCGACCCGCACCAGCACCTCGCCGGGACCCGCCACCGGATCAGGGTATTGCTCGAACTTGAGTACTTCAGGTCCGCCATATTGATGGACAACAATTGCTTTCATCTTTCATCTCCTTTGTACGGTGGGCAAACAGTCACTAACAAAAGTTAGATGAGCGAAGCTAGAATTGGTCGCTGAGGCGAATGGAGTCCCGAAATTCGAAACTGGAAACTACAATTACTTCTTCTTGTCGGCCACCTCCTCTGACCAGTGGATTCTTAGCTCTGCACTCGGCGTTCGCGCGNNACGTCGTAGTAGCGTGCAGCTTTCTCGATGTTCGCGAACGCCAATGCACGATCGGCTTCGGAGACGTCGATGACTTGATCGAACCGCGCGACCGCGTTACGTACATGTTGTGCGTCGGTGAGTGGTTCTTTACGCTGCTTCGGAAACGCGTAGACGCTGTCGGGTAAGTCGCGCTGCATCGTCAGCCGTCCGTGTTTCTCGTGAGGTTTCCAGGTTGCTTCCGGCATGTCTTTGCCATCCTTTCTTTAAACATTTGGCTGGGGATGGAGCGATTACACCCGAGGTGTTCCGGCGAATCAATTGGACGATGGTATTGGCGATACCTTGGTATTGGGGCTCCGTGCAATAAAG
>PKVZ01000146.1:3304-5604 GCA_003131635.1 Acidobacteriaceae bacterium | reverse complement strand
CCAGTTCCGATATTGAAAGATGGCGCGGCACGAATTCCTCCGAGTGGTGGATATTCCAAATTACTCCTGAAGGCTCCCGTTTGGCGAGAGCCTAGCGGAACAAATCCTTGACTGGCGGGCGAAGCAGGTCGCCAGTGCGCCCTCGACTTGATTCGTAAGGGAATCCGCGAATGATGCATGCCGGCGTGCGGTTCAGCTTGCCGCAGACCAGGCTGGCTGCCGCTGCCAGTTCGTCAGCCACGGCTTCCAGGCTGGCGTGCAGAGTGTAGCCGTGCGGGTCGCGGCGTCCACGATCGTCGCGCAGTGGTTTCATCCCGGCTATGCCGATGCAGAAATCGACCAGGCCTTCGCGCCACGGACGACCGAATGTGTCAGTGACGAGTACAGGGATCGCGATCTTGGTTCGCCTTTTGAGTTCGAGATGAAGCTGGCGCGCGGAACGGTCGGGATCGACGGGCAAAAGGAGGGCGTGGCGGCCGCCATCGACGTTGGACACATCCACGCCGCTGTTGGCGCAGATGAAACCGTGGCGGGTCTCGGTGATGAGCACGCCATTCTTGCGGCGGATCACAGCGCGGCTTTCACGCAGAGCTAGTTCAATAACGCGGGCGTCCAGCTTGTATTTTTTTGCCCAGGCGATCGAATGGGCGGACGGTTTGATCCTGGTGAGGTCGACGATGCGGCCTTCCGCTTTGGAAACGATTTTGTGTTTGACGACGAGAATGTCGTCGGATTCGAATGTGAGGTTTTGTTGTTCCAGTGATTGCAGTAGTTTGTCGACGATCGAATCGCCAGGACTGATTTCATGGGCGAGCGGAATCGGGATGAGGCTCAGCTCAAGGTGAAACTGGTTCAACCCGTGCCTGCGCTGCTTCCCCTCGGTTTTCTTAGAGACGTGACGAGGTTTAGTCACACAGCGCCTTTCGCAGGAAAGCGGCCGTCCAGTGTCCAACCGCGAATCAGGCTCTGCGTGCGGGTTTCGCCAGGATGCGCGAGGAGTTGCTGCAAGTCTTCGGGATTATCCATGTCGACGGAGATGCCTGGTAGTTGCAACACAATGCAGGGCTTGCCAGTGGCCTGGGCGGATGCCAGATGTGGCTTAAAGCTATCATTGCCGAAGCGCAAGGGAAACAGATTTGCGGGGCGGCGGAAGGCGGCGTTGGTTCCACGCCCGTCGGCAGCAGGCGCCAGCACGGTGCCTTCAAAGGGAGCGTGCGCGAAGATCTGATCGAGTTCGCTAGACTGTATCAACGGAATGTCTGCCGGGATGACGAGGGTGCTGTCAATGCCGCGCTCGACGCAAAGGCGCGTCGCCATCTCAATTGCGCCGGTTTCGCCGGGGTTCGCGGGGTCGGGGATGATTTCGAAATCATACTGCCGAGCCAGCTCCACCGCGTATGGATCGCTGGTGACGAGCGCGCAAGCCGGACGTCGCGGCCACGCAGCGATGGCGGTCACAACGTCACGAAGCATCGTCTGCGCCAATTCCGTGCGTGCGGGCTGATCGAGCACGGCAGCGAGCCGCTGCTTGGCTGCCGACAGATTCTTGACGGGAATCAGGATCACGGCTGTTCGACGTCGGCACGAGCGGCAGACTTGTTTGAATCAGCTCCATCGGAAACAGGCTGGCCAGAAACCAGGTGGTCTGTTGTGAAGGAGAGAACGGTTCGGGCGAGTGCGGCCTTGTCCTCGGTGGAACGCATGATAGTTTGGGCACACTGCACTCGCAAACCATTTGCGCGAAGCGCTTCCGCCGCGCGGGCATCGCGCGTGTCGCAAATCAGCAGATCGAGAAAATCTTCGTAAGCCTTGGCGACCCCCGCGATGGAGCACGGTAATCCCTGCGCTGTCATAAGAATACCCGCAGGTCCGGCCACAGCGGCATTCCCGATGATCGGACTAACCGCCGCTACTTTGCCTCGAGCTCGGACCAGCGCGTCGCGCATTCCCGGCACGGCAAGTATCGGGCCGATGCTGGTGATGGGATTGCTCGGAGCGATGAGCACAGCGTCGGCAGAGACGATAGCTTCGATTACTCCGGGCGCGGCCTCGGCGTCTGAAGCTCCGGCGAAACGCACTGAGTTCACCGGGTCCTGATACCAGCGTTGCACGAAATATTCTTCGAAACTCAACTCGCCGGAAGGGGTATCCACGCGAGTCTCGACGCGCGAGTTGCTCATGGGCAGGATGCGTGCCTTCACGCCGAGCTTATCGCAAATCGTCGATGTGGCCTCGGAAAGCGTCTTGCCCTCCGCCAAAAGGCGCGAGCGCAACAGATGCACCGCGAGATCGCGGTCGCC
>PKVZ01000146.1:0-3277 GCA_003131635.1 Acidobacteriaceae bacterium | reverse complement strand
CGCAGACCATCGACAAACTTTGCGCCGCCGGTGCCGCCGGTGAGGACACAGATCATGCGGCCCTCGTTTCTTTGGCGAGGCCATCGCCGCCGGTGGCGGCTTGGAGTCTTTCCGTGAGCAATCCAGGTCGCGCCATGAGCCCGGACAAGAACTCAGGGTACGCCGGCAAACGCTGGCGCAACTGAAATCCCTTACCTGCCGTACGGAGGCGCAATTGCTCCAGATGCGGCCACGGCTTCTCGGGATTGATGTAGTCGGGCGTCAGCGGAGAAATCCCTCCCCAATCGTTGATGCCGGCGTCCAGCAACTCTTCATAATACGGCGCATTGAGGTTGGGAGGCGCCTGAATATTGACCTTGGGCATTAGCAAGCGAGCTACCGCCACGGTGCGGAGCATCTCGCCTTGACTGGGCTCGGGGGAATTAGCCATCGGGATCGTGGGCTTGGCGCGAAAGTTCTGGACAATTACTTCCTGGATGTGGCCGTAACAGTCGTGTAGATCGCGAATGGCCAGCAGAGTATCCACGCGGTCTTCGAGCGTTTCGCCGATCCCGATCAGTAGGCCCGTGGTGAAGGGAACTCGCTGCTTTCCGGCCTCTTCGATAGTGCGCAGGCGCTTCGCCGGAACCTTATCGGGAGCATTATCATGCGCCGCGCCAGGCGCGAGGAGGGCGGAGTTGACGCTTTCGAGCATCAGTCCCATGCTGGGCGAGACCGCGGCCAGACGGGCAATCCACTCCGCGCTGAGCAGGCCGGGGTTGGGGTGCGGCAGCAAGCTGGTCTCGCGTAACACGAGCTCGCACATAGCTTCCAGATAGTGCAGNNCAGTTCCGGCTTGTCGCCGAGGCTGAAGAGAGCCTCGGTGCATCCCAGTTTTTCGCCGGCGTGGGCGATCGTCAGCACTTCTTCGGGAATCATCGTATGCGCCCCGGGTTCTCCGGGGTCGCGGCGGAAAGTGCAGTAGCCGCAGTAGTCGCGACAAAGATTGGTCAGCGGCAGGAAAACCTTGCGCGAGTAGGTGACGACGCCGGGCTTGAAGTTATCTCTTGCGGCGCGGGCGGCGGCGAGTAGCGCGGGAAGGTCGTCGTCACCGCAACGGATCAAGTGCAGCGCTAGGTCGCGCGAAATGGGCGAGCCGGGCTGTAGGTCCGCGAGTTCTGTCGCGCACGATGCGCTGTGCTCCTGGGCGGCCGTTCTGATGGCGGTTAGGGTCACGATGCTCGGTTCCGCGACGTGCGGATGCATCGAATCATACAACAGTGGTCAGTGGCCGATGACCGGCTCCGGCAGGGGTCTATGAGTTCTATGGCGATGTTACGCCAACTAGTACGTTCGGTTCCTGCACTCTGGCGCAACCTGTTTCTTCCATTCGTTTGCTCTAAATGGATTGTCGAACCCTAGTGGCGCAACGAATTCCAGCTGCGCTGACGGCCTACGGGCGATTCCCACCGTAAACACCAGATCATTTGGTGTGCTGCTTGCCTTGCGTTCGACGATAACCGATTATCTTCGCCACTTGTCGGGATAGACTTTGTATCGAGTCTCCCCCTCCCGACACTGATTGGGGCTTTTGCAGGCTGCCGTACCCAGTGCAACGATCTTAAGAGACTCCGTTTCCGCTGAAAGGTCATCCGTCACGTAGGTCCGAAGGTCAGCAAATGCGGGATCGTGAACCTCTCGCCCCGTCAGCGCGGCAGTGGAGACGAGTTCTAGCTCTTCCAGAGAAGGTTTCACGCGCTTGAGTGGCGGAAGCTTGGCCGAGGCACGAATCGCCTCAACCTGCTTTGCCACTTGATCCGCCGCCTTGCGCCTCAATTTAGGGGACCATTCAGTGCCGCTCGATGCAGCAGTCTGTGCCGAAAGGGGCATCGCCAGTCCCGTAACGGCAATGGCTGTTATGAAACATCGGCATTGAGGTCTCCATCTCATCGTGGAATATCATACGGCAGGATCGTTGATGAAAACAGGGCGTTCACACTCATTGAGTCTCGGCGGGCTGCTACCGTGCTAATGTAGGCAGTCGCGGCAGGAAAAACTCGAAAGAACCATGAGCCTCAATCCAGCCGAATTTCGAAAAGCGATGGGGTGCTTTGCCACGGGAGTGACCATCATCACCGTGGACCTGGATGGCGAGGTCCATGGCATGACTGCCAACGCACTCGCTTCCGTCTCGCTCGATCCACCGCTGCTGCTGGTGTGCGTAGACCACAGCGCACGAACCCATGCCCATCTGCACGCCAGAAAACGCTTCGGGGTCAATGTGCTGGCGGCGGACCAGCGGCGAATTTCCCAGTACTACGCCCGGCCAGTCGAGGAGCAGATCGAGAAAGAGTCCTCAGCGCGCTTCGACCGCACCGCCCACGGAACTCCCGTATTGCAGGGCGCGTTAACCTATTTGGAATGCAGGCTGCAGTGGGCGCATGAAGCTGGCGACCACACGATATTTATTGCAGAGGTAGAAGACGCCGTGGTGCGGCCCGGCGAACCGCTGCTGTTCTTCCGGAGCCAATACTGCAAAATTGGCGAAAAACTGCCGGATTAACTGAAAAGGCCCGGCACCTCTTGAGAGGCGATGCCGGGCCGGAGGGACTCGCAGACGTTTCACCATATTTGGNNCGCCACTTTCCCGGCCGTGGAACATCTAATGGGTCAGTGGGGCAGGGAGGCAGGGGACAGTGATCAGCGGCCAGCAAGACCTTGGTTTGCGTTTGTGCTCCGGGTTTTATTGACCACTGGACTCATGTTGGTTGAGATTGCGTCAAAAGCATTTTTCTTGACTGGGGAGCTAATATTCATGGCAGAAAAGGTGGCAAAAACCGAATCGGAGTGGAAACAACAGCTTACGCCGGAACAGTATCATGTGACCCGCGAGGCCGGGACCGAGCCGGCTTTTACCGGCAAGTACTGGAAAACCAAGGATGCGGGGACCTATCACTGCGTCTGTTGCGGACAGCCGTTGTTCGACTCCTCGACAAAGTTCGATTCCGGTACGGGATGGCCGAGCTTCTTCAAACCGGCGGACGAGGGCAAGGTGGAAGAGCATAAAGATAAAAGCTACGGAATGGTCCGCACCGAAGCTCGTTGCGCAAGCTGTGGCGCGCACCTTGGGCATGTGTTTGAGGATGGTCCTGCGCCGACCGGGCTACGCTATTGCATGAACTCGGCCGCCCTGGACTTGAAGCCCAGGGACAAAAAGTAAGACTCAATGGTAGACGTCCCAAGTGGCGAAGGCGCTCGGTAAGAATCGCCAGTTGCGGGCACGCAGAAATGAAAAGGG
>PKVZ01000228.1 GCA_003131635.1 Acidobacteriaceae bacterium | reverse complement strand
TTCAAAAAGGCCTGCTCCCCAAAGACATGATCGAAAAGCTGAAGCAGATCGAGAAGCTCTCGAAGCAGCTACGCAAGCAACTCAGCCCCTAGTCGGCACCGAAAAGCCACGAAACGATCAGCGGAGTACGTAATCTTTCTTTCCATAAGGGCTTGCCGTGAAAACCACACTCCTTTTCGGACCCATTTTGTTGATCGCATCCGTCACTTCGGCCCAGGAACCTCGGCCGTCAGCCGTTCCTCCCGGCGCGGTGCAGGCCGGACAAGCCGAGTCGAAGGCTGAGCGAGACCTGCCGCCCCCTGTTCCGGTCAAGCGTTCTCTCGATCTTTGGAAGCTCCAGCAAGAAGCGGACAAACTTTCAAAACTCGCTCAAAGCATTCCTCCCGATGTCGCAGATATCAGGAAAGGAATGCTTCCCAAAGACGTGACTCAGAAACTGAAACAGATCGAAAAACTCTCGAAGCAGCTCCGCGGACAACTCAATCCTTAGCTCAAAAAAAACCACCAGCCTTGCGGGCTGGTGGCTGTTGTAGCTAACTCCGGTCTAGAAGCTAATCTTCAACTGGAACTCCATCACGCGGGGTCCGCCCAAGCCAAACACGCCTGTGCCAACACCTACGCGGTAGGAGTCGCTTTGAACGCTGGTGCCGTTGAACCCTTTCGCCGTGCTGTTGATCGAGTTCGATCCCTGGTCGACCCAGCCAGTCATGACGCCCGGCGGCAGGTCGTAATTGCTGAAGTTGAAAATGTTGTAGAAGCCAATGCTCGGTTCAATGGTGAACCGTTCTTTGATCTTCCCTTCCCAGGCGATTTTGAAGTCCAACGCCTTTGTCCAGGTGAACGGCAATTGGTTTGTCGGAGCCGTCGTGATCGGTACCGGTTGAGTGGAAGTGATGGCGCCGCCGGGAGCGACCAACCCAATCGATGCTAGCTGCGTCGGCGTAAACAGCCCCGCCGCGACTAGTTGCTGGCCAGCGGGCGTCGGCTGGCCTCCCTGCGTGGTCAGGTAGTTGCTGATCGCGGCATTCAGGCCGTTTACGTCGAGCGAACGACCGAATGCTCCATTCTTGGTTCCGGGAAGCGGATCGCTGACAAAGCCGCTGCCGGTAAAGTCCGTCTGAAAGATCTGCCCCGAGCTGCCAGTACTGCCAACGACTACAGGGCTCGAAAGCGGACTGTAGAAGTGGGCGATGATGCCCAGGCGGAAGTTGAAAGGAACGTCTATATTGCCACCGAATGAGATCTGATGGGTGCGGTCGAGTAACGACGGTCCCATGTAGCGCAGCGGATTATCGTTGTCCGCAGCCTGCAGCACAAAGTCTTGATCGTTCGCTGCTACTGCGTTGGAAGGCGCCGTAAGGCCCTGGTAAGCCACTGGATTGACGAATTTGGAGAGCGCATAAGACAGCTGGAAGTTTGCTGTCTTTACTCCCTTGAGCGGATTCGCCACGTTCTGTACCAACTTCATTTGCAGTCCGTTGTAAACCGACCGGCTGATCGGCTCCAGGAATAGCATGGCGTTGTAATTCTGGTTGATTCCACCAAAGGCGCATGGGTGCAGGAGGCTGGGGTTTACCAGACAGGCAGTACCGCCAGCGTCGCCCGGCGTACCCAATCCGTTGGCCAAGAAGACCCCAGCTGCGCTGGCCGCTCCCGCATTAGTAATAACGCAGTTGACGGCCGCGGCACCCGCCAAACCGTTGCACCCTGTAGTCGCATTCGCGGCGCCGGCAACAGCATCCTGCGCGCCGGTGGCACTGAAGTATTGCGAGTCGGCTGAACCTACGTGGTTGATGTCAAGCCCGAGCAAACCGTGGGTTTCCACATTGCGCAGGAAATCGGCGGTCAACACCATGCCGTGGCGGATCTCGCGCTGGATGCCGATGTTCATCTGTATCGAGCGCGGGGAGATATAGTTGGGAGCGAACAAACCGAGCGCCGGAGCTTGCCCGGCTGCCAGCACGCCACCCACATAGCTCCCGTTAACCAAGCCTGGACTGAATGGGTAAGCCGCCTTCAGACCGGTTTCGATATTCGCAACAGCCTGCCCAGTCGCACCAATCGTAGAAAGTACGCCCGGACCGCCTCCGCAAGCGCTGGATGGATAGTTAAGACTACCCCCTGGAATAGCGAGTGGAAGGGCCTGACCACCGAAGCACGCTGCGCTTGCGTACAAGAACGCACCGTTAGGCTCTCGCAGCGGACGGTCAAACAGCACGTTGTTATAAATCACATTCTCGTAAAAGAGTCCGGCACCGGCCCGAATGACAGTCTTGCCATTCTTCGAGGGATCCCAAGCAATGCCCAATTGCGGCGCCCAATTCTGATTGGGCTGACGCACTGGATTTCCATAGCCAGGGAAGGCTGAATTCAGCGGGATACAAGGGTTGGTAAAGGCTGCGGGACAGCCCGGAGGCCCCAGGTCGCTGTCGGTCCGGCCTGTATCACGCGCCCAGCGTATGCCCGGCGAGAGCGTCAGGTTGGGAAGAATCTTCCAAGAGTCTCCGAAGTAGAAAGCGAGGCGATTATCCGGTCCCAATCCGCCAGCCGGGAAACCCAAAGCCGGCTGTAAAGTGGAATAGCCCTGGCCGTTGCTGACGACGGCTTCCACCATGTCGTAATTCAGGGGATTGGAAAGTGTCGTGCCGTCCGGTCCTGCGGGACAGGTGGCGCTTACAGCCGCGCAGCCTGGGTCAAGTCCACCGCCGTACACATTGGCACTCGTCCCGTAGAAGGCAGCCTGACCGCCGCCCTGGATATGGTTCCAGCCTGCGCCAAAGCGCAGGATGTGCTTCCCGATTGCCTTGCTGCCGTCATACTTCAACTGGTGATCCGACTGCGGCGTAGTTTGCGGCGCCAGAAGGTTCGGACCTACGGTGAACGATCCGATATTGATACTCACCGGATAATTGGCAAAAGGAAGATCGGTTCCCCGAGTCCCGTCCACAATCTGGTTTTGGAATTTCAAATACGAGAAGCGGATGGTGTGGGTGAAACTGCCGGTATTGAAATCCGCACCCGCGACCGTGTTCCGCGTGACGTCGCGGTTGTTGTAAACCTGGAAGCTGGTGGGGAAGAATGTGGCGTCGGTCGAGTTCTTGAAATAGCTGAAACGCCCAAACAAGCGAGCCGTCTTGGTCAGCTGGTAATCGATACGCCCCAGCAATTCGTCATCGATAAAAGGAGCCGGGAAGAACCCCGAGTAACCTTGGAACACCCCGCTCTCCAAAACCGGAGCTTGCAGGTGTTGCAGCGTCCGCTCACCGTCCAGGAAAAAGAACGCTTTATCCTTCAGGATCGGGCCGCCAAAGTTGCCGCCATCCTGGTTGCGCTGGAAGTACGGTGACGGCAAAATGGTGGCGTGCGGCAGACTGGCCGAGCCGATGGCATGGTCACGGAAGACGCCAAACGCTTCGCCGTGGTAGGCGTTCGTACCCGCCTTGGTGGTGACGTTGACTGCGCCCGAGGAGGTCAGTTCGTTGGAAAGATCGAGATTGGACTGGGCGACCGAGAACTCCTGAATGGAGCTGGCCGGAATATCTTCGGTGGTCGTGCCGACCGTCTCATCGGAAACGTCCACGCCGTCAACTTCGATACGCGCCGTGCGGCCGAAACGTCCTCCGAAGGAAATGGAGGAGTATCCAACCTTGGTCGGATCAAAGTTGGTTCCATCCTGAATCTGAACTCCAGGCTCGAGCTGCGCGAGATCAAGGAAGTTGCGCCCGTTTACCGGCAGATTCTCAATCTGGGTGGAGTTCAAAACACCCTGCACCTCGGCCTGCTCCGTGTTTACTGTCACTTCGCTGGCCTGCACTTCGATCACCGTGCTCTCTTGCCCAAGCTCCAGCTTCACGGCGCCATTCGCTGTATTATCCACTTGGACGTCCAACGATAGCTGCGCAGTCTTGAAACCTTTAGCCTCAACGCGCACCTTGTAAGAACCCGGGACCAAGGCGCCGGATGAATACGATCCCGTCGCGCTGGTCGTCGCGTGAATGGTTTGTCCGGTGGACCCTATGATCGTCACCTTTGCGTTGGGCACAACCGCGCTCGTTGCATCGGCTACGGTACCCACGATACTGCCCGTTGAAACCGTGGTTTGGGCGAAAGCTACAGACGAAA
>PKVZ01000158.1 GCA_003131635.1 Acidobacteriaceae bacterium | reverse complement strand
AAGTGCTGCTCCGCTCGCTCGACACGCAGGAAGAACAGGACCGCTGGCTCCTGGAAGCACGGCTTGCCAGAGAGGGAAAACCGCGCTAGGGTTGTAGGCATATGAGCGACCTGCGAAGCCAGATCAACATCCTCTCCGCCGCGGAGAAGGCAGAACTGCTCGATACGGTCTGGGAAAGCCTGGAAGCGGACTCCGCATCGCTGACGGATGCGCAACGGGCGGAGCTTGATTACCGCATCGCCCGCCACGAGCAGAACCCCTCCGAGGTCATCCCGTAGCAGCAAGTCAGGGCGGGCCTGTTTAAGAAGCCGTGACACTCCCGGCTGAAGATAGCGCGCAAAACAAAACGCCCCAGACTCATTCGAGTCATGGGACGTATGTCGATCAGCCCTCCCCCAAGTGCTGCTCAATCAGAAGACTAAATGCAACCGGCTTTCCGGTAAATAGCCCTGGCGGGCTATTACCTTCACGAAAGTAACCGGTGGCCACGAACCGGAATTCGCTTTTTCCTCGCCACTGAGAATGACATTTGCAATTCCGTCTTTACATGTGTTGCACATGCAACTATGCTGTTCACATGCCAAAGATGATCCAGCTCCGCAACGTGCCTGACTCCCTGCACCGCAGCCTGAAAGCCCGTGCCGCCATGGCCGGCATGTCGCTCTCGGACTATCTGCTCGCAGAAATTAAGGAAATAGCCGAGCGGCCGACGCTGGCGGAACTGCGCGAGCGGCTACGCACGCGCAAAGCAGTAACCCTTTCACTGGACACCGCCCGCCTGGTAAGAGAAGAGCGCGAGGCGCGGTGATCGTCCTTGACGCGTCCGCGGTGATTGACTGGCTCCTGCAGACCGCTGTGGGACGACAAATCGATAGCCGACTTTACTCGCGCGGCGAATCTCTTCACGCTCCGCACCTTCTTGACCTGGAGGTTGCTCAGGTCCTGCGGCGGCTCGTGCGCGAAGCGGCGGTTTCCGTACCGCGCGCCGATCAGGCGATCCAGGATTTACTCGATCTTCGCGTTACGCGCTATCCCCACTTCGTTTTCCTGCCACACATTTGGCGGCTCCGGCATAATCTGTCGGCCTACGATGCGGCATACGTTGCGCTCACCGAAAGACTCGGCGCCACGCTCCTCACCCGTGACGCCCGCCTCGCTTCTGCTTTGCCCCATACGCTGAGCGTCGAGCTATTCTGAAATACCTTCCGCGCCCCTGACCCTCGTTCCCGTCACAGAGCCTGAGGATGCCCCATCCTAGCGCGTTCTTTGCGCTAGGATGGGACTTTGACCTCCAGCCAGTCGCATCCACCGCAGCTTACTTCACCGGAATCAAATCAAACTTCCCGGACGATTCCTCATAGAACAGCGCTCCCTCTTTTGCGTCGCCGCCGCTCCAGTGTTTGTGTCCCCCGGGGACGCGTAAGAAGTCGCCCGCGGCCACGCGCTTTTCGCCCGCGTCGTCCTTGTACAAATATGCGCCCTTCAACACGACGATCCAGACATCGTTGGTGTGCGTGTGCATCCCCGAATCCTGTCCCGGATCGAACTTGGTAAAAGTGGCGTGCGCGCCCTTGTCGGCGTCGCCCCAGATTTTGGCCATGGACACGCCCTTGACCCTCGTCGTGTAATTTGCCTGACCCGAGGAGACATAAATGACTTTCTTCATTTCGTTCTGCCCGTGTACCCGCCCCACGGACCACGCGGCGATGAGCGCCGCCACCAGGCCAGCAACCAATAGTGAACGTTTCATTAAGTGCTCCTTTTTCCGCTGCAGTTTCTGATTGAACCCCAAGGCACACGCATCTTACACCCAGCCGGTTACCCGCTTCTCGCTTCCTTCGCGAGAACTGGGATTCCACGGACCCATCCCTGTGGTCTCTCTCAGCCATGAGTGTTCCGTTTCGAATCGGAGCCAGACTCCGCAAAAAAGTGCCTTGGGGTGGCGCAGCGCTTCCAGCGCTGCGCTGAGGCTGCATAGCGCGCAAAACAAAACGCCCCAGACTCATTCGAGTCGTGGGACGTATGTCGATCAGCCCTCCCCCAAGTGCTGCTCAATCAGAAGACTAAACCGAAGCCGCACATTGGTAAATGGCCAGTCTGGGCCATTACTCTCCCCCGAAGGTAACCGGGGTGCGGGTGACCCCAGGATGTCAGCCGAAAAAATGTCGGCCGAAAAAATGTCAGTCGAACTCGAAAACCTCTTGCTCCACCGGATTACTCCACACCGGCGCGAACGACTGTCGATGCAGCGGGGTCGGCCCATACTCCTGCAAAGCCGCCAAATGTTTCGGCGTGCTGTAGCCCTTGTGCGAAGCTAGTCCGTACTCGGGGAACACCGCGTCCCATTCGCACATCATGCGATCGCGCTCCACTTTGGCCAGAATCGACGCCGCCGCAATCGACGCCGAAAGCGCATCCCCATGAATGATGGCTTTTTGCGGCAGTTCGCAATCCAGCCGCATGGCATCAATCAGCAAGTGATCGGCCGCGGGCCGCAGCCGCATCACCGCCTCGCGCATGGCCAGCCGCGACGCATGATAGATGTTGATCTGATCGATGCGCGCCGCATCCACCGCTGCCACCGCCCACGCCACAGCATGTTCCCGAATGCGCGGCGCCAGCACTTCGCGGCGCTCCGGCAGCAGCAGCTTGGAATCACGCAGCCCCCGAACCCGGTATCCCCGCTCGAGTATCACCGCCGCCGCCACCACCGGCCCAAACAAAGATCCGCGCCCCACCTCATCTACCCCCGCCACCAGCACCGCCCCGGATGCCCACGCATTTTTCTCGTAGCGCAGCGTGCAGCGCAGCTTTTTTAGCAGGCGCAACTTCGCCGCCGATGGAGAAAGAGAAAATTCGGACGCAATCTTGGCACTGCTTGGCATGGAGGAAAACTGTTCCCCACCATCTTCCCTTGGGACGAGACATCCTGCAAGCTTGAAAACAAAAACTCCTGCAAATATTCCTGACCCTCAACCTCGCACGCCACTTCCGGGTCATGGTCTCGCCGCAACGTAACGCCCGCGTAGTAACCATTACTCCGATTACGACCGTACATTGTCCACTTGTACATGTACTGCTATGTTTCTCAACAGATCGCACGTCAGCGAGGAGCAGTTGTGAACCAGGAATCAATCCAGCCGCGAACGGACACGCCTCCCCAAACTGGCGCGCCCGCCGAGAAGTTGATCCACCTGGCTTTGCCAGTGCGGCTGACGCACATGCAGAATGGCGAGCGCAGCGTGCTGGAACTGGCTTGTACCTATGACATTCATCCCCGCGGCGCGCGCCTGCTCAGCTTCCGCAATGTGAACGTTGGAGATTTGATCACAGTCGAGCGCGGGCGCCACAAGTCTATCTGCCAGGTCGTCTGGACAGCAGATCCCAATTCCGCGCTACGCGGGCAGTTCACAGTAGAGTGCGTCGAGGGCAATCGAATCCCCTGGGAAGAAGAGTTGCGGATAGCGCAGGAACAGTATCTGCCGATCCTCCCGGATGGGCCAAGGAATCGGCCCGCGATGAATACCTTCAGAACAGGCGAGCAGAACCGGCGGCGCAGTCCCCGATTCAACGTTAAAGGAGAAGCCGACCTGATGGAAATTGGCGGACGCTCTACCGTCGAAGGCCGCGTGGAGCAGCTTTCAGAATTCGGCTGCCTGATTAGCGCCAGCGACCTTCTCGTCCCGGGTACCGGCCTAAGGCTGGCCCTTAATATTTACGATGTCAGCGTCGCGCTGAAAGGCAACGTGAGATATACGGCGGGAGACCGGGCCATGGGCGTGGAGTTTCACGAGATCCGGCAAGGCGATCGCCCCTTGCTCGATTACGTAATGAAGCAGGTGAAGAAACGCCGCAGCGACTTCGCCGACCTCGAAGTGATCACCGAGCCCTTGCCAGCGTCAGCAGGGTGAAACAAAGCAGCGAACCACGCCGACAGTCTAAGGTTCAGCTGGGTTTTTCGACGTCGCGCAGACGCGCCGCTTTGCCCTTGAGGCCGCGGAGATAATACAGTTTGGCGCGGCGAACTTTGGACGAGCGCAAGAGATCCACCTTGTCGATCACTTTCGAGTGGACGGGGAAAATGCGTTCCACACCCTGACCAAAGCTGATCTTGCGCACGGTAAAGCTGGCCTGCGGCCCGTGGTCGCGCTTGATCACCACGCCTTCAAAGGCCTGTAGCCGCTCTTTGTCGCCTTCTTTGATCCTCACGTGAACCCGGACGGTGTCGCCAGGATGAAACGCGGGAATGTCAGTGCGCTGGGTTTTCGCCAGCAGTTTTTCGATGATAAGGTTCGACATGTGATTAGTCCTTCTGAATTCTAAAATTCCGATTCCGAAATTCTGATCTGAAGAATCTGCTCTTCAAAATCTGCTCTTCAAAATCTAGATGTCTTGTCTCTCGCTACCTTCTCGCCTGATACTTGCGAGATACTGCCGATCTTCCTCGCTCAACGCCGCGCCCTTCAGCAAGTCAGGACGATTGCGCAAAGTCTTTTCTAACGCCCGCTGCCGCCGCCAACGCCGAATTTCTTCGTGGTTGCCGGACATCAACGCTTGCGGAACTGCGAACCCGCGAAATTCCGCTGGCCGCGTGTAATGCGGATAATCCAACAGTCCGTTCGACCCGCAAGTCGAATCCGCACCACCCAAGCTTTTCACCTTGGCGTCAACTGTAAATGATTCCTGCTGGGCTGACGCTTCATTTCCCAGCGCTCCCGGAAGCAGCCGCATCATTGCTTCCACAATCACGGCCGCGGCTATCTCGCCGCCGCTCAGCACATAATCGCCGATCGAAATTTCCCGGTCGGCCAGAAAATCCGCGACTCGCTCGTCTACTCCCTCGTATCGCCCGCAGACCAACACAATGCGGTCGAGCAAAGCCAACTCTGCCGCGACTTTCTGACTAAACCTTTGCCCCTGCGCCGAGAGCAGGACTACCGACTGCTTCACGCGTCCGGCAAGACGATCTTCCCGTGCTGCCAGGCCCATCGACTCCAAACATTCAAACAGCGGCTCCGGCTTCAGCACCATGCCTTCACCGCCGCCGAACGGACGGTCGTCCACGGTACGGTGACGATCATGCGTAAACCCCCGCAGATCGTGGACTTCAATTTTAGCCAGTCCCATTTCCTGGGCCCGGCGCGTGATGCCGTAATCCAGCGGCCCACGAAAGAAGTCCGGAAAGATGGTGACAATATCGGCCTTCATCGCGGAACCCTAATCTGTTCTCAGTTCTCAGCTCTCAGTAAAGACTTCACTCTGCCGCTGTTCTTGTCAGTGCTTTTTCTTTGTCGCGCCCTGCTGCTCCCGCTTCTCCTCAGCGGTTAGCGGAGCGTTCACCTCGAGCAGACCCTCCGGCAAGTTCATGCGCACTTCCTTGCGCTTCACATCCACACTCTCAAGATATGCCTCAGCGAACGGGATTTCCACCAGGCGAGCGGCCGCGCGCACAATCAACAGCGGCGCTTCGCCCGCTCCGAACTGAACATCTTCAATGCATCCAATTTCGCGTCCGCGATCCAGCATTGCGCAACCCACCAGGTCGCTCACGTAATTCCAGCCCGCTTGCAACTCCGCGCGCTGGCTCTGCGGCACCTGCAATTCGCACCCGACCAGGTTTTCGGCTTCGGAAATCGAATCCACTCCCGCGAACTTCAGAACCAGCAGCCCTTTGTGCGGCCAGAGTTCTTCCACTTCAAGTGGGCGCCGGACCTCATTCCCGCGCGGCAGCGCCAACAGCGTCATGCCAACGGCGAATCGATCGGGAATATCGCTAAGAATCTCCCCCGCAACTTCGCCGCGCCGGCCCTGCGTTTTCACCACGCGGGCCAGCGTAATGAAGTCACTTGTTTCAGGATTTCGAATGATGCGGCTCCCTGCCCCGGCGCTGGCCGTCTGCCGCTCTCCCGTGGTTATCGATATGTTTAAATCGATAACCCAAATGGCATTTCAGTCGATAACTTCCAGCGTGTATCGCTTCCGCGCCCGCACGCCCGCGGCGCCAAGCAGCGTGCGCAGGGCGCGCACGTTGCGCCCTTGCCGACCGATAATTTTGCCTACGTCAGCCTCCGCCACTTCCAACTCGATCACGTCATCATCGAGATGGTCGACGAAAACTTCATCGGGCGCATCAACGATCCACTTCGCAATTTGCTCGATAAGAGCGCGAACATCTCCGGTAGCTTCAGTCATTGGGTCCAGTCAATGAGTTCAGTCAATGGTTTCAGTCGATATGAGGGCTATGCCACGGAAGCCGCTGGAGCAACTGCAGGCTTGGAGTAGAGCTTGCCAACCCGCTCTGACATTTGCGCGCCCTTGGAGACCCAATAGTCAACGCGATCCCGCTTGAAGTCGATGCTGGTGGGAGTGGTTCGAGGATTGTACGTCCCCACAACTTCCACCGGACGCCCGTTGCGCGCGCGCGCCTTCTCAATTACGACAATGCGGTAAAACGGTTGTTTGCGCGCACCCATGCGCGACAATCGAATCATTAACACAGATGTATATCCTTGTTCCGGAAGAGTCCGGCGAGGTCCAAACAAACTCTTATTATGCCGGAGGTTAGGCGGAATGGCAAGCGAGGAACGGCCACTGCTAGGCGCAAGAAACAGAAAACCCCGGGCCAAATTCAGCCCGGGGCGTTAACCTGTCCAGTTACATAACGATTATCGGCAACCATGCTCCGCACTCAAGCACGCACTGAAAACAGAAAAAACCCGAGCCAGATCAGCCCGGGGCATGAACCCGTCAAGTTACAGATCGATTATCGGCAGGATCAGGAACGAAGTCAATATCACTTTGAGGAGGTCCCTCCGTCCGGGACCTCCTCGCACTTTCCCTACCGGAACTGGGAAAGCGGTGGACCCGGCGGGATTCGAACCCGCACCTCGAAACATGACGGGTTCATGTGCTGCCAATTACATCACGGGCCCTGCATCGACCCTAAGGCGCGACAGTACGGTACGCAAGTCCGTTCGTCACGATGAGGAGAGTTGAATTCCCTATTTGAAATGCTTGTCCTCAATCCTACGAGAACGCCTCCGATTCGAACCCACCCCGCATCTTTTCCCGCCTGTTAAACTCAAATGTTTTGGAGGTAACGTTTGCAGGCAGTCTACATTCTCTCCGCGGTGCGTACGCCGATTGGAAAGTTTGGCGGATCGCTGGCTTCGTTGACGGCGGCCGATATCGGTGTGGTAGCCGCGAAGGCGGCGATCGAGCGTGCCGGAATCCAGCCGGAACAAGTGGAAGAGTCCGTCTTCGGCAATGCGCGGCAGGCTGGCGGCGGACCGAATCCGGCGCGGCAGATTTCTATCCGTAGCGGCGTGCCCCAGGAGGTTCCCGCATTTACCGTGAACAAAGCTTGCGCCTCGGGACTGAAATCCATCGCGCTGG